>CAZWZR010000006.1:0-23058 GCA_964638365.1 uncultured Thermotogae bacterium
GTCAATCGCCGAAAGCCCTTTGTTACCGATGAACTCCACATCCGGGAGCTCGACGGGCAGGTCTTCTTCCGGAACGGATACGACGCCGCACTCGGGACAGTGGACCATCGGAATGGGGGCGCCCCAGTACCGCTGCCTGCTGATGAGCCAGTCCTGGAGCTTGTAATTTACCGTGAACTCGCCCTTGTTACGTTCTTCCAGCCACTCCCCAATCTTCTGATAGGCGGTCTCGGAATCCAGCCCGTTGAAGTCGCCGGAGTTTACCAAATAGCCGGGCTCCTCGTAAGCCTCCTCGAGTTCCCCGGAAGGCTCTCCTTTTTCCGGCGCGACGACTTCGAGGATCGGAATATCGTACTTTTTCGCGAAGTCAAAGTCTCGCTGGTCATGGGCCGGAACGGACATAATGGCTCCGGAACCGTATTCGGTCAGCACGAAGTTGGCTATCCATATCGGTATTTCTTCGCCGGTGGCGGGATTTACGGCGTATTCTCCAGTAAATACACCTTCCTTGGTCAGGTCGCCGCCGGCCCTCCGCGTCTGGTCTATTCTCTTCGTCTTATCCACGAAGTTCCTTAATTCTTCCCTCTCCTTGCCGTCCTCGGTATCATCGATTATGTCTTCGACCATCGGGTGTTCTGGGGCCAGAGCCATATACGTGGCTCCAAACAGGGTATCGGGCCTCGTCGTAAATACATCCAGTTCCCCATCTCGATCGGAAAGTTCGAAGGTTATTTCCACCCCTTCGCTCCGGCCGATCCAGTCCTTCTGCATCTTCTTTACGTGTTCCGGCCAGCCGTCAAGCTCTTCCAGGTCCTCCAGCAGTTCCTGAGCGTACTCCGTTATCCGGAAGAACCACTGCTCCAGCTGTTTTTCTTCAACCCTGCTATCACAGCGCTCGCACTTTCCGTCGATGACCTGCTCGTTGGCCAGCACGGTGTCACAGTGCGGACAGTAGTTTACAGGGCTCTCGTCCCTGTAGGCCAGATCCTCTTCGTAGAGCTCCTTAAACAGCCACTGAGTCCACCTGTAGTAGCCGGGTTCGTGGGTCCTGACTTCCCTGTCCCAATCGTACTCGATCCCCCACTGGCGGAACTGTTCCTTGAAGTCGGCGATGTTCTCCTCCGTCCATTCCCCGGGCTGGACACCACGTTCTATCGCGGCGTTTTCCGCAGGCAGGCCAAAGGCATCAAACCCCATCGGGTTGAGCACGTTCAACCCCTTCATCTTCATAAACCGGGTCAGCGTATCCCCGATTATGTAATTCCTCCCGTGGCCTACATGCATCGTCCCCGAGGGGTAGGGGAACATGTTGAGGTAGTAAAAATTGTTCTCCGTATCGTTCAGATCCGCCTTAAACGTACCTTCTTCAGTCCAGTAGTCCCGCCATCTGTCCTCTATTTCCTCGAAGTCGTACTCTTCCGGAACTTCATTCATTTCTTTGGTTCACCTACCAGATCTCTGGAGTATTTTTCTGCTTCGTTTAGTATCTCGTCGAGTTTGCTTTCGTCGTCCATTTCGCAGTATAGCCGCAGGAGCGGTTCGGTACCGGAGGCCCTGATCAGCAGCCAACCGTCCGGAAAACGGAGCTTGACTCCGTCCGTCGTCTCCACGCTCTCCACCTCGTGTCCTGCAATTTCTTCCGGCGGGTCTTTTTCCACCAGATCGGCGACTTCCTGCCGGCCTTCCAGATGAATGTCGTTCCTGCGATAATAATGACCCCCGAATTCTTCCAGCAGGTCTTCAACCAGTTCGGAAGGTGGCTTCCCGGCATCGGCAACCATTTCGAGTAGCAACAGGGCACAGAGCACGCCGTCACGGTCGGGAATGTGGTTCTTCAGTCCAATTCCGCCGCTTTCCTCCCCTCCGATTAGCACGTCTTCCCGTACCATCTTCTCGGCTATGAACTTGAAACCGACTTCCGTTTCTTCTACCTCATTGCCGTTTTTTTCACCGATTTTGAAGATCATATCCGTCAGGGGAAAGTTCTTTACGGCCTTACCTTCCCAGTCCCTGGTTTCCGCGAGGTACTTCATCAGGAGTGCGTAAGACCTATGGGAATCTATAAACGATCCGTCTTCGGCTATCGCAGAAATCCGATCCCCGTCCCCATCAGTTACGACTCCCATGACGGGAACGTCGTTCATCGCTTTCTGCTCTAGGACCTCGGACCGCAGTGGTTCCAGGTTTTCCTCAAGCGGCTCCGGTCTTACCCCTTTGAAGCTGGGATTGTATTCCTGTCGGACGCCGACGTGCGGCACGCCAAACTCGTCCAGGACGCTGGCGGTAAAACCAGCTGCAGAGCCGTACATGGAGTCAATCACAGCTAAAACGGGGTTCCTGGTTAGCTTCTCACCGTCGACGATTTCTGCAAGGGCATCCACGTAATCAGAAGCCGCATCTATTCGGCCCACGTTTATCTCGGGATCCACTTCAGGCGAATCCTTGGGTAACCGGGCCTCTATGGCGTCAGTCACTTCGGGCGGAGCAGAAGCCCCGGATTCCAGCTTGACCTTGAAACCATTGTATTCCGGCGGATTGTGGCTGGCAGTTATCATCACTCCCGCAGCTGCATCCCTTTCCCTGGCTGCAAAAGCAAGGGTCGGCGTCGGTACCATTCTCTCCGTTACTGATGCGGGCACACCGGAAGCTATCAATACCCGTGCAACGTACAGAGCGAAGTTCTCGGAAGCAAACCGGCCGTCGTAGCCAATTACGACCCCTTTGTCGTGCGTCCGGTACGGGGTACCCCATTCATCATATATCTTTAGATCTTTCCGCTCGGGTGATTTCAGGTAATCCGCCAAAGCTTTAGCAACTCTACCAAGGTTTTCATAGGTGTAATCGTCAGCTATAACGCCTCTCCAACCATCCGTACCGAAACTTATTTCTTCCACACTTTACCCTCCTCGCTGTCGACAATTTGATCTACTCTATCGGGAAACTCGACTATTTCCCCGTTTAGAACTTCAAGTATAAGATCCTTAGGCACCGAAGTCTCGAGTTGAATTTGCCTGATTCGAACCTTCCCGTTCTTCGCTGCTACCCTGTCCAGAGCTTGCTCAACTGCACCGGCGTAACGTTCGTAGTTAAAATCTTTTTCCTGATTTAGCATGGTTAAAATTTAAGATTTTATGCCGGATAATTCCAGCGAATACGACCTATCGGAATGCGGCCTCCGCGAGTTTTTCAACTTCAATAACGGTACTCGACGGTATAGGTGATCTTGACTGACCTCTCATTCGGCACCTCTACTTCAAAAAGAATCCTATTGGAATCTACTCTCTCGTATTCCCTGCCTGATCTCTTTATCTCCCAGCTACCCGGAAGTTTTTCAATCACTCTGACCTTTTCGGAGCTACTCTTTCCGTTCTTCAGAGTCACTCGAACCCTATCCCTCCAGTGGTTCTCGTCCAGTTTTTCGTGCTCCAGCCTGGTTCTTTCCCCCTCTAAGTCAAATGTCTTTCCCAGTTCGAGCTCCGCGCTGCTACCCTCGGGTAGCTTTGACAGGGTATCCGCACCGAGAAAAGTTCTATCCTCGTTATCTTCGTAGATCCTGATCGGACCAGAAGCAAGGGGAAGCCCTAAGCCCCTCTCTTCCTCATTCTCTAAAACGAGAAACGACCTAACGGCAGAAGAGACAGAGGGTTCAAATTCATAATACCTTCGATAATCCACCTGCCTCGATTTCATAAATCCGACCAGAGTCCGCTCTCCGGCTTCAAGCGTCAGCGGGGAGTCTAACGGGTAACGATAGTATTCGAAGACTTTCTCCGGACTTCCGGCATCCTCCTGAGCCACGTTGCTCGCGGCAAACATCCTCTGCTCCTCCTGCTCTCTGGCCGGGCTTCCTGCCAGTAGATAGAGCTCTGACCGGTCAAAATCCCAGCCCGTGTCGTTTTTAATCTGAGCGGTTCCACGCAGACGCAAAACCCGATTTTTTTCGCTTAAAAACCCCACGTACTGAGGGCTCCAGCTCAAGCCATCCAGTTGATAACCCAGAGTAAGAGACGTTTCCCTTCTCTCTTTAGCTAAGTACTCGATATCCAGCCGGTTTCCATCCTCCACGGGGGGAGAGTTCCTGAACCTGTATTCCGCGGGCTCTCGAACTAGCCTGAACCGGCCCGAGGGTGTTTCCAGCAAAGGCTTTCCGTCTACGGTATCGACGAGCGTGCCTTCGATCCAGGAGCCTTCTCCGGGGGTTTTTCTGACTTCCAGGTATTTCCCTATATGTTCTTTCAGCAAACCTTTTTCGCCCTTTATCGGTGGCCCTACGTTCACGTTCTTCAGCTTAGCTCCGGGACTATCAAGGAAGATCGTATTCGTTCTGGTCTTCCCCGGAAGGAAACGCGTCAGTTCGTTCAACCCTTCCTGCAACTCAACCGCCTCGTGGCGCACGACCCCTGCAGGTCCGTTTTGATATAGGGTAATTATCCTTTTATCCAGTGCAAATACGTTGGATGGTAAGCAAACAGAAAAAACCAGGGTTAGCCCCAGCAAGGTCAGCCCAAACAGCCTCAATCTCCATCGAAACATGCTATCGCCTCCGGACTGAGATATCTTACCCGATGCTGCCCAAACGATCAAAACTTGGAGACTCAGCGACCTTTCGCAGTTATTACGAGCGGGCCACCTGATTGCAACGATCCCCGCCCTTTACTATCATAACTTCGCTAGACGAGAGGAAACAACTAAAACTTTCCGGGCTTCGCTTCAGAACGAGGCGGGATGACTGGTATAAAAAGCCGAGGGGGCAAATTATGAAAGAGTCAGTTCGCGACAGATACCTTCCGGAAGCAATGGGTTCATTCGCTCCCAACTACATAGACAGGGGCGAGGGGGCAGTTGTTTACGACGAAACCGGTGATGAGTATATAGATCTTAGCGGGGGTTGGGGCTGTCTGGCCGTGGGTTATAGCCATCCAGAGGTCGTAAAGGCCGTCAGACAACAGGCGAAAAAGTTCTTTCACACCGATTATAGCGCCATCCCCTACAAGAACTATCCGGAACTGGCAAAGAGGCTTTCGGAGCTTGCACCCGGAAAAACCGATAAAAAAGCGGCCTTCTTCAACAGCGGTGCCGAAGCAGTGGAAAACGCGGTCAAGTTCGCCAAGGCGGACACGGGAAGGGATGCGCTGGTTGTATTTGAAAATGCCTTCCACGGGCGGACCCTGCTCACCATGACACTCACTCACAAGGCAAAACCGTACAAAGCGGGTTTTGGTCCGTTTGTACCGGACGTCTACCGGCTTCCGTACCCAAACGAATACAGGTCGGATTTCGATTTTCGGAAACTCGAGGACAAGCTGACTAACATGGTCGACCCGGAAAACGTTGCAGCAATCCTTGTAGAACCTATTATCGGGGAAGGGGGGTTTCTAGTTCCTCCGGATGGTTTTCTCTCCTACTTAAGGGAGTTAACGAACAAATACGGTATCGATCTGGTATTCGACGAAATACAGTCCGGGATGGGTCGGACCGGAAATTTATTCGCCGCCGAACACTTCGAAGTCGAGCCTGACCTGGTTACCGTTGCCAAGTCACTGGCAGGAGGCCTACCGCTCTCCGGCGTCATAGGTAAAGCGGACGTTATGGATGCCCCATCGCCCGGCAGCATCGGCGGTACGTTCGTCGGCAATCCCCTGGCGATCGAGTCCGCTCTGGCGGTTTTGGACGTGATCGAGGAAGAAGACCTGCTGGGTCGCGCCGAACAGATTGGAGAAACAGTACTCGACGAGTTTGAACGACTTCAGGCCAGCCACGAAATCATCGGCGACGTGAGGGGAATTGGAGCTATGGATGCAATTGAGCTGGTCAAGGACGAAGAGACGATGGAGCCGGCCCCTGAGATAACTGAAAAAATAGTGCAAACCGCCCTCGATAAAGGGGTCATTTTACCCAAAGCCGGGCTACACGACAACGTAATCAGGTTGCTCACTCCCCTCGTTATACGGGAGGAAAAACTGAAAAGGGCACTTGAAGTAGTTGGAGAAGCGATTTCCGAAGCCGAAAAGGAGTTCGGATAAATACATGGAGTTACGAGAGTTAATCCAGGGCGCAATTAAGGAAACGATAAGTTTTCCCGTTCTCTTTGGCCCCATTTTCGTTACTTCCTTCCTGAACGGAATCCTCGCCTCTGACGCCATGATAACGACTCTGGGTCCCGGTGGTAGTCTGATAATCAGGCTCCTGATCCTGCTGCTGCTTACTCCCCTGGCAGCCGGCATCACCGTATATCTAGACCGAATGATAAACAGCCAGAGACCCCCGGAGATCATGACTTCTTTTTCCACGGTCAGACCCCGGTACTTCCCACTAATCCTGATCAACTTCGTGGCGCTTATGGCGACGGTTATGGGGTTATTCCTGTTTATCGTACCGGGAATTTATCTCTACGTGAAGTTAGTATTTACGACCCAGGAAGTACTGCTCGGCGGGGAGACCGACCTTTCGACTGCCCTGGAAAACAGCTGGAACCACACGAATAATCGCTGGGGGACGATATTCAAAATTGTTCTTGTTTTCGAAGTTCCTTTGCTGTTTTTCAGCTTTTCCCTTGGCGGTTTACCGCCGGGCTGGGGGGCGACTCTGAGTGTCGTCGTGGGAACTGCCTTCCAGACGTGGTTAACTCTGGTAATTACTCACCTCTACGTGCAAATAACGAAGGAAGAATAGCCTGGATTCTTTAGTCCAGCCGAGAAAATCATCCGTTAACCGCTCTATTAACCCGGGGCTGTTTGAAGCGGAGGTATAAATAACCATATAATCTTCTGAGGTGATTTCGATGGCTTTAATTGGATACATGGAGGGGACGGATCCGGATCTGCTCAGCAGTCTTTGTGCTCAGGGGCACGACACCGCTCCACTGGGCAACGGGACGGACGGCCACGGAAAATACATAGCCCACGTGACCAAGGCGGATGGCTTCGACGTCGTAGTTGCCTACCTGCACAAGCTAGTTTCGGTCTCAGGTATGGAGCACGTTACCATCGATGACAGGCTCTTCGCCTGTCGGAGGCACGATATACCCGTCCTTCTAGTGGTTCCAGACGAGTTCAAGGAAAAGGCCAAATCAAGAATGAAGGAATCAAGGGATTACGTTGAACTCGCGTCTCCGGAAGAGCTAGAGGCCAAAGTAAAAGAAATCGTACAGAATTAGTCTTTAATCTTAGCCTTCTTTCAAAAATACGACTTGGGAAAAATATCGGAGAGCTACCTCGGTTTTCCCGGGGTAGCTTATTAATTTCACGTATAATCCCTCTATACTTTATAAATTGAATTCAAAGATACTGAATTCCGTCGATAGAGTCACCGTGGTAGGCGGCGGGGTGACTGGCCGAGCCGTCGCAGACACGCTTCACGGGAGAGTAAAGGGCCTGTTCGTAACGGACCACGGAGAGATAAGCCAGGAAAACCGCGAGTACTTTAAGAAAAGCGGTATAGTCTTCGAGGAAGGTGAGCACACGAAAAAGGCTCTGGAATCCGATCTGATGGTCGTTTCTCCCGGCGTTCCTCCTGGAAGCGACCTCGTTCAGGAGGCAAACTCGCTTGGGATAACAGTTCTCGGAGAAATCGAACTCGCCGATCGCCTATCCCCGAGCGAAAAAACGGTAGCGATAACGGGAACCAATGGCAAAACCACAACGGTGAAACTGACGGAAGCCCTGCTTAACCACGCGGGGAAACGAGCGGTTGCATGCGGAAATATAGGCAATCCTTACATAAAAGCTGTATCTTCCCTAAATCCTTCTGACGTTCCGGTTGTCGAAGTTAGCAGCTACCAGCTTCAGTACACCGAGCGGTTCCACCCCAGCACAGCAGTACTTCTGAACATCGCATCGGATCACCTGGAACGCCACGGCTCTTTCGAGAACTACCGGGAGGCCAAGTTAAGGATCTTCTCCAACCAGGGAAAGGACGATCACGCCGTGATTAACTCGAACCTCAACCTGGAACGGCTCCCGGGGGAGGCCGAAGTCGTAAGATTCCGTCGAAAAAACATTGAAGGGGTCGAATTAGCTCCTCACCAGCAGGAGAACCTGGGAGCGGCAGCCGCGGCCACAAGGTGCACGCTGGGAAATGGAGAACCGCTCACTCTTCCATCCGGAGTTATAGATAAGACAATTGAGGTTCCCCACAGGCTGGAAAAGATCAAGGAAACCGGCGGCAGAAAGATAATAAACGACTCGAAGGCAACCAACCCGGCTGCTACCGCCGCTGCGCTTTCGGCTTTAACCGAGCCGATACATCTTCTACTGGGCGGGCAGGCCAAAAACGCTGAATACGGCAGGCTAGCCAGGAAAATAAAAAGGGCTTCCGTAGAAGAGGTCTATATATTTGGAACAGCTAGGGAAGCGCTGGCTAATTATTTGATAGATGCGGGTTTCGAAGCTTTTACCACTTTTCCTTCCCTGAAAGAAGCAACTGAGGCAGCAATTCGCAATTCGAGTCATGGGGATACCATCCTTCTTTCCCCGGGCTGTTCCAGTTTCGACGCGTTCTCCAGTTTCGAAGAGCGCGGGGACAAGTTTTCACGGCTCGTGGAAGAGCTGACTTGAACCGGCGCGAACAAACCGCAGTTCCTTACGACATAAATCACCCTCCTCAATGACAGGCACGAAGGGGATATGAGACGCTGGTCCTTGCGGATCGATGACATACGGGATATAAAATACAATCCAGGTGGGTTACCTAATGGTTGAGTATAATGGACCGAGCACCGGATTGCTGTTGAGTGCCTTCTTTTTGACCGCATTTGGGCTGGTCATGGTATACAGTTCCAGCTGGGCTTACGCCGATTATTATCACGGAAATTCGTACTACCTCTTGCTCAAACAGACAGTAGCAGCCGTTTTGGGGGTGGGTGCTCTGGTATTTTTTACGAGGATCGATCTGGCCTGGATAATCGACTTAGGTGGCTATATACTTGCCGGCTTTACCTTCCTAACTCTTCTGACTCACGTACCCGGTCTATCAACCGGGGGGCGCTGGCTCGATCTCGGCCCGCTTTCCTTTCAACCGACCGAGGGTCTTAAGTTCGGACTCGTTGTCTGGACCTCACTCGGGATCGTCGACCTGGGAAACAGGCTCAAGGACTTCAAGCAGGGAATTCTCCCTTTTCTGGTGGTTATAGTACCTATATCACTAATGACCCTGCTCCAGCCTGACTTCAGCACTACCGCCTTGCTGATAGCAACAGTCGGTTTCTTACTATTCATCGGCGGAGCTAGGTTGCTCGATCTGGGCAAGGTCATGGCCCTGGGAATACCTCTGCTTGGCGGGCTACTTGTTATGAAACCCTACAGGTTAGAGAGATTGATTTCCTTTTTCGGTCCGGGCCGAGACCCGAGGGAAACAGGTTACCAGCTGACGCAGTCCCTGATCGCTTTCGGTTCCGGGGGAATTTTTGGTAAAGGTCTCGGTCAATCCGTGGGCAAATTTCTTTACCTCCCGGCAGGTTACAACGATTTCATTTATTCCATAGTCGGAGAAGAACTCGGCTTTATCGGCTCTTTGATAGTTATAGGTTTGTTCATCTTTTTCGGCGTTGAAGGGTTCAGGATTACCTTAAATCAGACCGACCTGACTCGGGGTCTTATTGCAGGAGGTTTTACCTTTTTAATATGCTTTCAGGCCCTGTTGAACTTCGCCGTTACTCTCGGGCTAATGCCGGTTACGGGTCTGACCCTGCCTTTCATAAGTTATGGAGGTACGTCTTTGATCGTTTCGCTGGCGATGGTGGGAACCATTGTCAACATAGGTAGATCATGAAAGTACTCGTTACGGGTGGAGGTACCGGAGGTCACTTTTATCCGGCTTTAAGCGTCATGAAGAAACTACATGAGAAGGACGCCGAACACCAAATATGTTACGTTGGAACCGGGAAGGGGCTGGAATCCGAAATTGCTCCACGTTACGACTGGATCGATTTTCGAACTATCACCTTGACCGGACTCAGCCGAAGCAGTTTCGTTGATTTCGTGAAAGGGTTGCTGTTTCTTCCTGTCGGGCTGATCCAGACGCTTAGGATAATAATGGATTTTAGACCGGATTTAATATATGGAACCGGGGGTTACACTACTTTCCCGCCTGCTTTCTGGGGGATCCTCCTGCGGATTCCCGTAATAACCCACGAACTCAACTTAAAGCCGGGGGTAACCAATAAGCTGATCTCCCGCTTCGTGACAAAGGTCCTCCTTTCCTACCCGGAAACCGGAAGGTTCCTTAACTCCAAAGAGGAGAAGGTCACCGGAACCCCTACCAGGGAGGAAATCCGGGAGACCAGCGCGAGTATCGAACCTGAAGACTTTGGTTTGAAGCCGGACTGCCCTATAATACTTGTGTTTGGGGGATCACATGGATCCAGGGTATTAGTTGAAAAAATATTCGCGGAGTTCGAGAAAAACGGTAAAAACGAGAGTCTTCCATTTCAGTTTCTCGTTCAGACCGGCAAGGAGGACTACTCCAGATACAAAGATAGGCTAAAGCAATTAAATACGGATACCGTCAGTCTGGTCGACTACGTCGAAAACATGGGGGATGCCTATAGCTTGAGCGATCTGGTGATTTCCAGAGGGGGAGCGGGAACGATGGCTGAACTTATAGAAGCCAGGGAGCCCGCTCTGGTAATTCCCTGGGAAGGGGCGGCCGAGAACCATCAATTTTACAACGCCCGGTACCTGGAAGAGAACGGTGGTGCCTTACTGGTTGAAGAAGACGAATGGTTGGATCTATCTTTGTTAGATACATTAGAAGAAATATTCACGACCGAAGGTAAACTGGAGGAAATGTCCAGAAGCTATTTGAAATCCGACAGATGGAGCGGGGCAGAAGGAGTAATCAAGGTACTAAAAGACATCATCAACGAAGGAGAATAATGCTAACGATAAACCAGGAAAACAAATACCATCTTATCGGAATAGGCGGAGACGGGATGAGCGGCCTTGCACGGGTTCTTTTACAGATAGGTGCAAGCGTAGTCGGTTCCGATATCAGAGAAAGTCGCAACATCGAGATATTGAGGAATTCGGGTGCCGAAGTCTATATCGGCCACCGAAAGTCCAACCTATCACGAGACGTGGATACGGTCGTAGTATCATCCGCAATCCCCGACGATAACGTTGAAGTCAGGGAAGCAAGGAGGCGCGGTATACCCGTACAGGAGAGATTAACGACGCTGGCCAGTTTGATGGAGGAAAAGAAGAGCGTCGCAATCGCGGGTACTCACGGGAAAACCACCACTACGACCATGACGTCGACTATATTCGAATTCGGTGGCAAGGACCCGACTTTCATGATCGGGGCCAACTGCGAACAACTGGGCGGCAATGCCAAGCTCGGGGACGGAGAGCACTTTATCTCGGAAGTGGATGAATCCGACGGGCATTTTACCGAATTACACCCGGATATCTCGGTTATAACAAATATCGGTAAAGACCATCTCGATACGTACAAGGGTCAGGAGGAGATCCTGGACGGTTTCCGTCAGTTCGTAAACCAATCGAAAGAGACGATAATCTGCATGGATGATGACAACAGCCGGAAGCTATACGATGACCTGGACAACCCTTTCACCTTTGGAATCGAAAGGGAAGCGGATTTGGCAGCAAATAGAATCAGTCAATCCGGTATCTGGACTAATTTTGACCTCGAATTGAAAGGGGAGAAGCTCGGACGGGTAAACCTGCCGGCTCCGGGGAAGCATAACGTATACAATGCCCTGGCCGCACTTTCACTCGGGTACAGGTCAGGCATGGAGTTCTCCAGAATGACCGAAATACTTAGGGAATTCCAGCTACCAAAGAGGAGGTTCCAGGTCCTGCAGAACAACGGATCGGTAATTGTAGATGACTACGCCCATCTTCCAAAGGAAATCGAGGTAACTCTGGACGCGGTAAAGAAAGGCTGGGAACCGAACCGAATCCTCGCTGTATTCCAGCCGCACCGGTTCAGCAGAACGAAACATATCAACGGTCAATTCGGGGACTCATTCAAATCCGCCGATATGGTCGTAATAACCGGTATCTACCCGGCTTCGGAAACTCCCATTCCCGGAGTAACTTCTCAGTTAATTCAGAAATCGGTGGAAAAGAAGAAGGACGAAAACGTCCATAGAATCCTCGAGCGGGAAGAACTCTACCAATTTGTGAACGACGAGCTGGAAGAAGGCGACTTTCTCATCGGTTTGGGAGCAGGGGATATAGACCAGTTCACCCGAACTCTCGCCAAAAGCAGATTGACTTAATCTAGTTGTCCAAGCCAATAGAGGGCGATTAAAGTGGTTTCACCGATAGCGGAAAAGCTCGATTACAAGCTCATACAGCAAGACGTGTCTCTAAAAAAGATGACGACCTGGCACGTCGGGGGTCCAGCTCGTTTTTTTTGCCGCCCGAACTCCCTGGACGAGATTCGGAAGGCAGTTAGTTTCGCCCGTAAACACGACCTCGATTATAGAATAGTAGGTAACGGTAGCAACATCCTGGTACCAGACGAAGGCTACGAAGGGCTGATAATCCAGCTGGGTAACGGCTTTGGGGAAATAGATGTCACAGGTCAAACGGTCAGGGCGGAGGCAGGCGCGTCGTTATCCAAGCTCGCCACGACCGCGAACGAGGCAGGTAGTCAGTGCCTGAACTTCCTTACAGGAATACCGGGCACCCTGGGTGGAGGGGTAGCTATGAACGCCGGTGCCCACGGAAGAGAAATCTCGGATTATTTGAAAGACCTTTCCTATATGGACGAGAAGGGAGAAATCAGAAAGGTTTCGGACCTTTCGGAAGCTTTTGGCTATAGGGAAAGTCCGTTTCGGAGCCCGGGAAAAATTGTTTTATCCGCCGAATTCGAGCTGGATTACGACGAGACTCAACCCGAGATGAGTCAGCTACTTCGGTCCAGAAAAAACAAAATTCCATACGACGAATATACTGCTGGATCAGTCTTCAAAAATCCCTCCAATCACGAAAAAACGGCTGGGGAACTACTCGATGAAGCAGGAAATAAGGGTTTGAATGTCGGTGATGCAGTAGTTTCCCACCAGCACGCCAACTTTATCCTCAATAAAGGCCATGCCACGGCCAAAAACATCCAAAACATAATTGACATTAGCCGTAACAGGGTGTATAAAGAATTTGGGGTGACACTCGTCACCGAAGTGGTAGTCATTTAGGATTGACACCCTGAAAACGTCTTTGCATCAATAGAAAGTATATTATATTATTACCTACAGTTGAGAGTAGGTGGATTTACGATAGAGCGGACTTCACAAAGATATATAAAGTCCGCCTGGAATTTGTAGAAAAATGGGGGCTACTTATCTCCGTTCAGTTGGGGGATTGAGCGGGGATGGGTTCAGTTATGGTTTTGGAGGTTCTATTAAAACAATGGATTCAGGGGCAAGCGAAATTTTCAGTTATCTTACATGTCACAAAGCACTCGTCAGGGATTTCCAGTTGGATTGGCGTGATCAACAGGTGGTGATTTAATGGAAAGCGAGGATTTGACAGTGGGGCTGGACATCGGCACTACCAAAATTGTCGCTTTAGTCGGTAACGTAGTAGATGGTTCGATCGAAATAGTTGGTATAGGGCAGGCACCTTCCAAGGGTCTGGAAAAGGGCGTGGTAGTCGATATCGGACAGACGACGAACTCCATCAGAAAGGCCATCAGACAGGCCGAAAAGATGGCGGACGTTGAAATAGATTCCGTATACGCTGGAATTACCGGCAAACATATAAATTATTTAAACAACACAGGGACCGTTTCGGTCAATAGATCGGACGGGGTAATTCGCCGAGAGGACGTCAGTCGGGTAATTGAAACTGCAAAAGCGATGCAGCAGATCCCCCCTCAGTCAGAGATGATTCACATAATTCCCCGTCAGTTCGTGGTCGATAACCAGGAAGGGATCTCCGACCCGGTAGGAATGACGGGAACTCGGCTGGAGGCAGACGTCCATATAGTGACGGGGGCAACCACCGCCGTCCATAACCTGACCCGGTGCCTCGATTCGCTGGATATCGAGATTGACCAGCTGGTCCTTGAACCTCTGGCCTCTTCACATGCCGTACTATCTTCGGCGGAGAGGGAGCTGGGGGTACTGTTAATGGATATCGGTGGTGGAACTACGGATTTAGCCGTATTCAAGAAAGGTGACATATGGTTCTCCAAAGTTCTACCAGTTGCCGGAGAGCACATGACGAACGATATAACCGTTGGATTACAGACTCCCCTGGAGGTAGCTGAAGAAATAAAGGTTGAACACGGAACGGTCTTTATAGACGACGAAAACCAGGACGAGGAAATAGAAGTAGCCACCGTCGGCGGGGATAAGGAGAAACGAATCCCTCTGAAGAACCTTGCCAAGGTAATAGAACCCCGCGTAGAGGAGATATTTGATCTGGCTTTTCAGGAGCTCGAGGATGCGGGTTATCGGGACTTAATACCCTCCGGAGTCGTGCTTTCAGGTGGTACATCCCTGCTAAACGGGATTGTAGAATACGGAAATCGACACTTCGATATTCCGATCCGTCGGGGTTCCACTCCCGACGATATCCACGGATTAAGGGACGTGGTTGAATCGCCGATATATGCCACCTCCGTTGGACTGTTGAAGTACTCCGTAGAATCCAACGATTACCTGAGAAACGGTAAGCGTACGTCAAAACGTGGAGAGACGGTGGTATCCGACATCTTCAGCTGGCTGGCCAAGTTCTTTCGCAACTGAGTTCCAGGAGTGATGACGGGGGATAAACGTTTTGCAAATTGGGGATCCGTATTAATTCGGTGAAGCAATGAAAAAAATCGCCATCATTAACCAGAAAGGAGGGACCGGGAAAACCACCACCGCCGTAAACCTTGGTAAGGGATTGGCGGATCGCGATTTAAAGACTCTTTTAATAGACGTCGACCCTCAAGGGAACCTCGCAACGTGGTTTGGTTCCGAGTTCGAGCAGACTCTCTATAACTTACTCGTGGACGATGAGTCTCCAGAGAGCTGTATTCTGGAAATGGAAGAAACCCTTCACTTGATCCCGAGCGATGAATCCACTGCCCAGGCAGAGAAGATACTGACCGGGAAAACCAGTCGAGAAACGATACTGAAAAGGAGACTACAGGTATTGAATTCCTATGACTTCGTCATACTCGACTGCCCTCCCAGCCTGAGCCTGCTCAATCAAAACGCCCTGGTCTACGCGGAATCGGCATTTATTCCCGTAAGCATGGATTATCTAGCACTGGTTGGGGTAAAAAACATCCTGAAAAATATAAGAAGGATAAACGAGTTACTGGAACACGAGGTAGAGGTCGAACTGGTGATACCTACGTTATTTGACATCAGAACAAATGAGAGCAAAGAGATACTGGAAAAATTAAAGGATCATTTTGACGGAAAAGTAACTGAACCAATCAGGACGAACGTCCGGCTCTCAGAAGCAGCAAGCTATAATCAATCTATATTCGAATACGCTCCAGATTCTCACGGGGCCGAGGACTACGAAAAGCTAGTAGAGAGGGTGATAGAAAATGGATGAAGAAGATAAATCAGTAGGTAACGACCCCCTGGACGGGGTTATGGAGGATTTTTACAGGTCCAGCTCAAATGGGGAAGATAAAAACTCCTCGGAAAACGGTCAGAGCGAGGAGGAGGCCGGGAGAGGGAATGACGCTCCCCTGCAGGGAAAGAACGAGTACAATCCCGACGACTACGACCTCGCCGACCTGATGGTTATTGGAGTCGGGGGTGGCGGCAATAATGCAATAGACAGGATGTCGGAGGCCGGGGTAGACGGCGTCGAGCTCGTCTCGATAAACACCGATGCTCAAGTACTTGAAATAAACAAATCCGATCGATCCATTCAGATAGGCAAGGAGCTTACTGGCGGCCTGGGGGCCGGAGGTAACCCCGAAGTCGGGCGAGAAGCAGCCCTGGAGAACCAGGAGACCATCGAAAAGTTACTTCAGGGAGTGGACATGCTGTTCATAACGTGCGGCATGGGAGGAGGTACCGGTACTGGCGCCACCCCGGTTATCGCTGAAGTCGCTCAACAAATGGAGATATTAACCACCGGTATAGTCACCAAGCCCTTCTCGTTTGAGGGTAAAGATCGGGCAGAAAAAGCCCGCCGGGGGTTGAAGAACCTGGTTGATAAGGTCGATACGATAATTACGATATCCAACGACCGGTTGCTGGAAGTAGCACCGGGAAATATATCCCTGATTAACGCCTTTAAGCTCGTAGACGAAATTTTGATGCAGGGAGTCAGAGGCATCTCAGAGCTCATAACTGTCCCAGGAATGATCAACCTGGATTTTGCCGACCTCAAAAACGCCATGCAGGACGGAGGACCCGCCTTAATGGGAATCGGCGAAGCCGAAGGTGACGACAAAACGTTGAAAGCAGCCGAGAATGCCATATCGTCTCCGCTGCTCGAGGGTTCCATAGAGGGAGCACGGAACATAATCATGAACGTTACAGGGGACACGGAACTCTCTCTGGATGAAGTCACGAAAGCGGCCGAATTAGTTAAAAGCGAAGCCGACGACGAAGCCGACATCATGTTTGGTACGACGATAAGGGATGGATTGCAATCGGTTAAATTAACCGTAATAGCAACCGGATACGACGGTCGAGAGGATCACGAAGAGGATCAAGCTATAAGGAACATCGCCCTGGCAGAAGACGAAAACGGCAACCTGAGTGACGAGGACGATCTGGATACTCCGACTTTTCTGAGAAAAAGTTAAGGGGAGAAATGAAAGATTGAAATCGATACACCGATCCGATAAATCAAATAGAGTTTCCAGGAACACGGACGAACTTGACCTTTCCCCATAAAAGGTTCGGCCGATTGCAACATGAACTATCAAAATACCCCCGCCCGCAACTAACTTCTGCGGATCACCCGGTTTCCACAGGTAAAATAATTTCGACTATTATATCCCCCAGACGGGGGTCTTTTAACTGGTTTTAATAGAAGAGGTCTTTCATTTCCAGCAGGTGGTCATCTATCGGTTTCGGAGAATTTGCTATCACCTTTTCCAGGCTAACGGGCTCAATCTTGTTACCTTTAGAAGCAGTCATGTAGTCGAATTGACCCTCAAGACAAAGTTCTACCGCCTTGACACCGTACCTCGTGGCCAACAACCTGTCAAAAGCGGTCGGTTCTCCCCCGCGCTGCAAGTAGGCCAGCGTCGTCACCCTTATCGGCATATCCAGTATCGCGTCCAGCTGATCTTTCAGATAATGGCCGATTCCACCTAACTTAACGTGACCAAACGAGTCAGTACCTGACTCCCTCGTGATCTGCTGATCAATTTCTTTAGGACTTGCACCCTCGGATACGACGACAATGGAGAATTTTTTGCCTGCCGATTCCCTTTCTTTTATCCGGGCTTTGACGTCCTTTACCCTGAAGGGTTTCTCCGGAACGAGGATCGAGTCAGCACCGCCGGTGAGACCACCGAATAAAGCTATCCAGCCGGAGTCTCGACCCATTACTTCCAGAACCATAACTCTGTGGTGCGAATAAGCTGTCGTGTGTAGCTGGTCCACCGCTTTCATAACCTGAGAGAAAGCGGAATTGAAGCCGATTGAATATTCCGTCTCGGCCAGATCGTTATCTATGGTCTGGGGAATTCCTACCGCATTTATATCGTAATCCCTCAGTTTATGAGCGACTCCGAGGGTATCATCCCCACCAATAGCAATCAGAGCATCCAGGTCGTTCCCTTCGTAGTTCTCCACGGCCTGATCGGTTCCGCCCTCGATTGAAAACGGGTTCGTCCTGGAACTTCCAAGAAAAGTTCCACCAATCGGCAAGATCCCCGAAACGTCTTTCCTGCTCAACACCTCTTTATCGTCTTCTAAAAGACCGGACCATCCGTTCCTGAAACCAATAACATCGATATCCTCATCTCGCGCTTTACGGACAACCGCTCTTAAAGCCGCGTTTATCCCGGGGGAGTCTCCGCCACCAGTTAATACTCCTAACTTATCCATTTATATCACCCAGTTTGTTTTGTATTCGTCCTGTTAATTTACGCATCCTCACGTAATCTTGCAAAACTCTACCAGTCTATAATACCTATAACAACCAAAATATTTTACCAAGAATCGCGTTGTTTGCAACTAGAATGACTTCTTGCGGTGGTTAAGTTGATAATCAATTTAAAATTCCGTAGTTTAATAATGGTAATAAAATATTAGATGGTTTTCGATTAGTTTTAGTTTAGATTATTGGTTTTGGTTTTTTGGTTGTAATCAGACTATTTTGGTTGATAAGGATGGTAAGAGCTTTCGTAGGATTGGGTTCCAATTTAGGCGACAGGAAAGCTAATATCGCCAACTCCCTCCAGCTTCTCAGCAGAGCGGAAGGGATACACTTAATCGACAGGTCCTCAAACTACGAGACCGAACCGATTGGGCCCACTCAACCATGGTTTATCAATTCCGCAATCGAGATCCAAACTTCTCTTTCCCCAGAAGATTTACTGGATAGCTGTAAGGAAGTAGAGAAGCGAATAGGTAGAGTTGATTCCCTGCACTGGGGGCCTCGACTCGTTGACCTGGACCTGCTTCTCTATGGGGATCGGGTAATAGAAAAGGACAATATAGATGTACCACATTCCCAGATGGCAAAGCGTAAGTTCGTCCTTTTACCCCTTCTGGAGCTTGATTCGGAGCTCATCCATCCGAAGTTGGGGAGACCCCTAAAAGAACTATTAACCAAAACGGAAGAAGACAAAAAGGTGATAAAAATACAATGAAACAAATACTAATTTCTTCAAAGGACGGGCAGAACGGAGAAAAACGGATTGCGATTCTGGAAAACGGCAAACTGGTTGAAATCTTCTACGAAGATTTTCAGCAGGACAAACTGGTGGGAAATATTTACAAAGGCAGGGTAGAAGACATCCTTTCCGGACTCGGTTCTGCCTTTGTAGACGTCGGAGAGGAACAGAGCCTTTTCCTCTCCAGAAGCGAGATAAATCAGGCCATCCTCAGAAGCAGGGGATTCGACCCAAACGAGTACCCTCCAATGATAAACAAGGTAATCAACGAGGGGGAATCCTTAATAGTCCAGGTGAAGCGCGGTGGCATCGGCTCCAAGAACCCACAGGGTACTACCAAGGTAAGCCTTCCCGGCCGCTACTGGGTTTTTCTCCCCAAGGACAGCCGGCTGGGTATATCCCGCAGAATTACTGATGACCGGGAAATTCAGAGGCTTAAAGACATGGCGCGGAACCTAAAAGAGGAGAACGAAGGCCTGATTGCCCGAACTGCTTCCGAAAATGCCTCCAAGGAAGACCTAAAGCGCGATTTCAACTTCCTGCTCGGGACATGGAAAGGAGTGGAAGAGGAGGCAACTAACGTAAAAGCACCCCACCTTCTGCATTCTCACGCAGGAATGGTAAGGAAAGTCATCAGGGATAGGCTGCTGGAGGACGTAGATGAGGTACTGACGAATTCGAAACCAGTATACGAGGATATAATCGACTACCTGCATTATCTCCGGATGGACAACTTTCAGGACGTAGTGGGACATTACCAGAAAGACACCCCGTTGTTCAAACATTACGGGGTCGAAGAGCAGCTAAAAAAGTGCCTGCAGAGAGAGGTAAGTCTCGATTCCGGCGGCTATCTGGCAATCGACGAAACCGAGGCGTTGACTGCAATAGATGTAAACACCGGAGGGAACGTAAACCACAAAAACCAGGCTAAAGCAATCCTAAATACCAACCTCTCGGCAGCCCGGGAAATCCCGATACAGCTCAGATTGCGCAAGATAAGTGGCATTATTATAGTTGACTTCGTGGATATGTACGACAACGAGGATCAGCAAAAAGTAATTGATGAATTGAAGAAGAGCCTGCGAGAGGACAGGGTTCCGGCGGATTTCATTGACATGACACCCCTCGGACTTGTGGAAATTACGCGAAAAAGGGAAGGAGAGAGCCTGGCAGACTTAATGGAAGGTTATCACGACGAGGAATAGTCCAGCCTTAAACTGATATTCGAACCTTGTTAAATGCAAATAATGCCCCACCCGATCGGGCGGGGCATTATTTTATCCAATTAATCTATAGTCTTACTCGTCAAAGGCAAGGGTAATTTCAGCTTCCGAGGCAAGCTCCTCCTCTACCTTCGCCTCTACCCGAACTTTGCGGATCGAACTTCTTTTCCGCTTCAGCTTCGCTTCCAGAAGGAGCTGGTCACCGGGTTTAACCTTCCTTCTGAATCTGGCTTCATCCACTCCGACCAGGTATCCCAGACCGTCCTCTTCCCTACCCTGAGCAACGAGGACTCCAGCCACCTGGGCCATCGCCTCGATAATCATCGTTCCTGGCATGACGGATGGACCGGGATCGGGAAAGTGACCCTGAAAGAAGGGTTCGTTAATCGTTACGTTCTTAATCCCCTTTACCTCGTCACCGTCGATATCGATAATTCTATCAACGAGCAAATAGGGATATCGAAGCGCGATATTATCCTTGATTTCCTCAATATCCATTTCTAATCAATCAGGCGTTCAATTCTTCACGTAACGCCGATTTAGCCGTTTCGGTCATGTTATTGACACTATCCCTGTTTCCGTAGAGAACGACGTTTTCCTGACGTAATACCAGGTCGTAACCCTCCTCGTTTCCCCGGCGGTTTGCAACCTGGAATATTTTCGACTCTATCAGCGAGTTGAGCTGGTTATCGAGCTGCTGGTAGATGTTATTTATCTGAGACAGAGTATTGGAGACCTCTTCCGGTGCCGCTGCACCCTCCTTCATGTTGCTCAAAACTGTGTTTAATTCTTCCATGGCTGGCTGGACCTGGCCCGACAGCTCTTCGAGCTGGCCGGAAACCGACTGAAAGCCGGGGGCGGAAATCATCTTTTCCACCATTGCCATATCTATATCTAACTGTGCTTTAAGCTGTTCCGCCTGCAGGATATCGCCTCGCCGCTGATACTCGCTCTCCGAGATCTCGCCCTGAACGGCCTGCTCCCTCAGACTTACAAGTTCCTCTTCTTTCGCCTGCGCTCTTTCTCTCTCTTCACTGACTGCGTCGGTAAATACCGTAAATGCCTCGGTGGCATTGACGTACCCGACTTTTAAGCCAGAATCTCCACTCGAACTACCAGTGCTTTCTATCTGGTCTACCCTTGTCTCAAGATTTCCAAGGCTGTTTTCCAGGTCAGTCAACTCACCACTAGTCACTTCGCTTCCGTTCCCGCTACTTACCTGCCCTTCCAGGTTTTCAATCGAGTCCCTGAGCGCGCTAACTTCGTCGACGGTTGCGTAGGAGGCAAAGTCCGAAGGGAGTTCGTTCATCCTGGAATCCAGAGTGTTTAGTCGATCGTTTATTGCATCTACCCGGTCCGATAAATCGGAGACTTCCGAATCTCCACCTGTAAACTCCCCGCCTAAAAATCCACCAAGAAACCCTAGACCTAACGCTACCACTAAAATCAAAACTACTTTAGAGTTTGACATGTAATTCACCTCAAAATGATGATTTTCTACTTTAGAATGTCGGCCCCATGCCGAAGTAAAAACTCGGAACGTATCCGAAGTCCTCCGAAAGCGGCCAGGCAGCACCTATCCGCAGGTGGCCAAATATCTGTAGGTTGATTTCTAGCCCCGCAGAGGTCCGGAAGTCGTAGTTTTCTTCACTGGAAAGTTTCACCCCGGAATCGAGGAAAGAAGCCAGGTAAAACTGACCTGGTAGCAACTCTAACCTGTACTCTCCGTTGAAGAAACCGTAATTGCTTGCCCGGAGCTTCGTCCCAAGACCCCTGATAGAGTTCTTCCCGACGAACTCCGACTGATAGTTGCTCGGAGTATCTAATCCCAGACCGAGCTGTAGATTTAAACCAAGCACCTGCCTTCTCTCACCGGCTATGTCCAGCGTAGGTAAGGACCGAAAATAGCTATTTCGGGAGGTTATTTGTGTAAAACTCAATCCTGGAGCAAAATCGCCAGCCTTTTCGATCTTCAACGACTGCCTTCTGCCAGCCGTCGGGAACGTCGGGTTGTCCCGGTCGTCGTAAATCAAATCCGCGGAGAGGATGTTGGTGAGCGAGCTGCTGGGGGGGTCATCCTCCGTGATCCAGTCCGCATTATACCCTAGATTCAGGGACATATTCCCGGACAGTGGATAGCCGAAGGAGGCCTCAAATCCCTGGTTGGAACCTACGTTACGATACAATCTTAACTTGGTAAAATTGAACCCCGAAGGATAATAAGTGTTTTTCCACTCTATACTTCCGTCAAACTTGGAATCGAGTGAAAACTCCCGGCTCAAATTTAACGAGAGATCCTGCCCTATGCCGAACAGGTTCTTGGTCGTCAATCTTAATCGACCCCCGAGCCCTCCTTCCGACCACGTCAGACCTCCGTTGATGCTATTCAACCTACTCTTTTCGCCAACCGTGATTACCAGTTTGACCCCTTCAGAGGTCCTCTCCACCGACGGCTCGGCCTTGGAGAAGTAACCCAGATTCAGAATCCTCCTCCGAGAATCGGCCATCAGTTCCTCGTTGTACACGTCCCCTTCAGAAAGGAATAGCTTATTTGTAATTACCCTCGTCGCGGTCTTCGTGTTGCCTTCGATGGTAAGCTCGGTAATTTCACCTTCTCGGACATTTAGTACCAGCGTGTCGTTTTGGAGGTCCCTGAAAGAGATATCCGTAAAGCTATAGCCCTCCGTCTCGTACTTCTCATAAACCGGGGCAATTGCCCGCAAAACGTCGTAGTTCGTGACCACCCCTTCCGGCAGGCGTCTTACCAGCTTCCGAAGCTCCTCGTCGGAAAATACGGTATTACCTTTCAGCTGGATGGTCTCGGCCTCAAGAGGTTCATCGATTACGACACGTTCCGACAGTACCCAGCGGAGAATGATATCGGACTGGCTGTAACCCCGTGCAGGGACAAGCTCGACAGAGTCAAAGTAACCGGAACCCTGCAGGTTTTGGTAAGTCCTCTGGAGTTCTCGCAGGTCGACCGGTTCCCCTTCCGTAGTTTCTATCATCCCCCGGACGACTTCTTCGGGAATCGAGCTTAGCCCTTCAA
>CAZWZR010000007.1:0-21741 GCA_964638365.1 uncultured Thermotogae bacterium
TCCAAGTGCTACTCTCATTTGAGTGCTTGTTGCTGGACTCAAAATAGCCGATTCACCCCCAGGGGGTGCCCTGGGGGCTCTCGGCAAATTTTGGCATAATTCCAACCGATCCGGAAGACTCTAGTCGATTAGAGGGATTCCACACCTTCGAGCCAGTACTTTACAAGCTGATCATTCTCATCCACGAAATCCCTAACGGCCGAATCCTGATCTTTATCGTGCATACGAACCAGCTCGTTTACCAAACTAATCGGTAAGTAGAACCGGCTCAAGAATTTCGTTACCTCGCTAGGAAAGGCCGCCATCAGGTCACTCCTTCCGACAAGATGAACGCTCTGTTCGTCAGTCATATACTCTATAAACCTTACATCGTATAGACTGTAGGGAACGCTCGGCCTCTTCATGGTCATCATTATCCATTCCTCGTTCATAGTTGCCCTGTCCAGTTCAGAATTGGCAACCATTTCTCTCAAAACAACCAGCTTGTAGTCATTAAGATACTGGTTATCGTCGATTAGGTCTCTCGAAAGCTCCAGTAGATTGTCCCTGGATTTGTAAGTTAATATCTCTCGGTGCAGTCGCGTTTTGACTTCTGCTTTCTTCAAATCAACAAGAGAATCCAGTTTCTCTTCTGCTACGTAATCCGGCACTGCCCATCCTTTGATGGCGTCTTCGTAAACCGGGCCCAGGTTACATAACTGATTAAGGTCATAGTCCCAGGCCACTTCTCCAGCCGGCGGTAAATTCAACCCAATAAACAGGTCCCCTTCACCATTCACTATCTTTCTTAACCCTACATCCGAATACTGAATCTTCTCATCCACCTCTAAACCAATTTTTGACTCCAGTAAAAACGAAAGCAGGTGACCTATCGGAAGATGTTCCGATTCTGGAGTCATATAAAGCTTCACCGTACCATCCGCGGCGGCAACGTTAACGGAAACGGAAGCAAGCAAAACTACTAATAACAAAGCGGTAATAACTGCACCCCGGAATAATCTCCGCCCACTACTCATATTAGCCTCCCTGGAGAAAATCGTCCATGACAAATAACCGGAAAAATAAGAGAAGGGTGGAAGGTTTTTAACCTCCCACCCTAAATGAAAAAGACCGCTAAAAGCTATCTATTCTCGAGGGTTATCCGAGAGCTTCCACTCCGTTTATCCAGTAGTCAACTATTTCTGGGTGCTCCTCGGCCCATGCGGCACCTGTTCCCTCGCCCATTTCGCCATACATACTGGTAAGATTGTTTACCATGCCTATCGGGAGGTAAAGCCTGCTCAAGAACTGTGATACCTTGCTCGGGAAATCAGCAACAAAGTTGGTTCGGCCAAGCATGTGAATCCTTTCCTCTTTCCCAAGCATGTTCTTAGGCTCTTCCAGATTTCTCAGGTCAAAACGACCGTACATTGAATGAGGCTGCCAACCTGTCACTACTATCCACTCGTCGTTCTGGATAGCGGATTTGAGAGAGGCCTGCATTGCGGCACCACTACCTTCCAGCAGTTCATAACCCGAAAGGGCGTCGTACTCGTCCATCATGTCATCGGAGATATTCATGATACCCGCACCGGGATCGATTCCCGTAATTTCCCCGTCGAGTTTCTCTTTGACTTCTGGTTTAGCCAGATCTTCTACCGAACTTAACATGTCCTCCGGCACGTATGCCGGTACGGCCCAGGTGAGCTTGGCTTCCTCGTACATCGGCCCGAAGTCAGCAAATTCGATTACGTTGTATTTTTCCAGGTAATTGGCCTGAGTCATCGGCTGCCAGGACTCGAGGAACAAGTCCAGGTCGCCGTTGGAAACTGCTTCATAAGCAACTCCGGCATTTGGGTTAGATACTTCCACGTCATAGTCCAGTTCGGTCCTAACTATATGTTGGATCAAGTCCGCTATTGCCAGGGATTCTTCCCAGGCAATCGCACCGATGTCAAGAGTGTCGTCCTGAGCCTGTACTGGTGCTGCCACGAAACCAAAGGTCAGGGCCAGTGCCAGGGTTAAAACTAGCGCTACGCGCTTTGTTTTCAAAATGTCCACCTCCTGGTGAAGACAGTTAGATTATACATTTGAACTTGAACTTTTTACTCCTGAGACTCCAGTTTATTGCCTCGCTTGATCCTCGGATATCACCTCCAGGGAATATTTTCTACAGGTCCTATTAAGTCCATCAATTCTCTTTTAACCTACGTTACTCTCTCGCACCTATATTGGCAGTAGCTCTATCCAGAATCATGGCAGTAAACACGACGGCCAAACCGGCAACGAAACCTTGACCGACTCGCATCCTTTGAATTCCACGGACGACCTCACCACCAAGACCGCCGGCTCCAATCAAAGCTGCAACAACCGCCATGGATAGTGCCAGCATTATGCTTTGGTTTACTCCCTGCATGATCGAAGGCCTGGCTACCGGGATCTGGACTTTCAGTAAGAGCTGCCAGTAATTACAGCCGAAGGCCTCACCAGCTTCCACCAGCTCCTCAGGAACCTCGCGGATTCCCAGGTTGGTCAACCTGACGGAGGGAGGGTAGGCAAAGATAACCGTTGCCACTGCACCAGGAGCAGCCCCCATACCGAAGAATATTACCGCCGGAATCAGGTAAACAAATACAGGCATTGTCTGCATCAAATCCAGAATGGGACGAATGGTATTATGTACTGTATCGGAAATCCCGGCCAGAATTCCGGAAGGAATTCCAAGGCTTATGGCAATTAAGGCAGAAGTTAAGGTCAATGCAAATGTCTCGGTCGTTTCGACGTATAGGCCGAAATTAGCGGCAAGCCATAAGGTAACGAACCCGAGCAAACCGGTCGTTATTTGACCGGCCAGGTACCATAGTAGGAAAAAAAGCAACAGCGACCAGACGGGAAACCGGATATGTAAACCGCCGATCTCGACGACGAATATAGGTATCCACTGGATTGCCGCCAATAAAGCTTCATTTACAGTGTTTAATACCAGCTGGATGAAATCGAAAAAAGGTGAAATATTCAGTGCCAACCAATCTACAACGGCAACCGTCCACTCATCCAGTGGGATCGACGCGGGCATGGCCGGTAATCTCAGCAAGGAAGCACCTACCCGAGCAAATGCGGTCCGAGGTGAGAAAACCACCCAGCTAACAACCCCCAGAACCGCGGCAAGGTGCTTCTTCAGGTAGAATTCGGACTTACTCATGGGTTTTTGAGCCTCCTTCGACATATTTCAAGAAGTTATTACTCCTTTCAAAGTTCATTGAACTTGACCGATCTAAACCATGAAGAGTTCAAGTTACTTCCCCCCTGCCCTTTTCCAGGAGTCCCTGGAGAATGTTTTTCTCACTCACGTACCCAATTAGCTCCTGGTTTCTCAGTACGACGACAGGGTGCGAAGTATAAGCCAACCTTGCCCTCATTATCTCGCTAATCGGAGTATCCGGCGAAGAAAACAGAAGTGCTTCCTCCTCTATATGCTCGTACTCGTCCAGGGGCCTAACCGGTACGGGCGAACCCGATATATACCCCTTCACGATCTCCCGATCGTCGTTGAGCTCGACTTCGGTAAAATCGTCCAGACTTACCCTGCCACCTTCACCCGCTCTGAAGTCCTTTTCAGCAACCGTTTCGGCTCGAAGTACGTCCGAAGGATCGGCATTCTCCACGAAGTCAGCCACGTATTCCGTCTTCGGGTTCACGATGATTTCCTCCGGAATACCCTTCTGGACCATTCTTCCCCCATCCATAATCGTGATCCTGTCACCTACTTTAAGTGCTTCGTCCAGATCATGGGTGACGAAGAGAATTGTCCGCTGCATGTTCTCCATTAGATCAAGTAATTCGTCCTGCATCTCCACTTTGATCAGTGGGTCCAGGGCGGAAAAGGGTTCATCCATTAACAATGTCTCAGCACCGGTTGCCAGGCCGCGGGCGAGACCAACACGCTGCTGCATACCCCCCGAAAGTTGCGAAGGGTACGAGTCGCCAAAACCTTCTAAACCCACTACCTCTATCAACTCTTGGGATTTTCTCCTCCTCTCGTCTTGATCAACACCCTGGATCTCGAGGCCGAAACTTACGTTTTCCATGACGGTTCTGTGAGGGAAGAGCGCAAAGTTCTGAAATACCATGCTGACTTCTGTTTCCCTTATCTTCCTCAGTTTTTCCTGATCCGCGGAAGTTATGTCGTAATCGCTCCCGTCGGAGTGAAGGGTTACGCGGCCTTTTGTCGGCTCGACCAACCTATTGACACATCTCAGCAGAGTGGACTTACCCGAACCGGAGAGACCCATTATAACGAACAACTCGTTATTCTTTATCTGAAAAGTTATATCCTGTACACCAATCACCTGTCCGGTTTCCTCCCGGACTTCTGACTTACTGGCACCTTGTTCGATTAGTTCAAGGGCCTCTTCGGGTTCGTCTCCGAAAATCTTGTAAACACCTTCTAACTCGATGGAAGGCATTTTCCTCCTCCTATTCACTCGTTTTTATGCAAGCTTACATTCCTATTATAAATATTTTTCAGTTAAAGCCAAATTATTCTTAGGTGGAATCCATTTCTTCGACTTTTTTCGGAAAAACTGAAATTCTTTTACATGTATATGCAACCGCTATATACAACCGCCTTTATTCATATCCGCGTCCTTAATCCACCCTTAGAGTAGACTAATATTAAAACATTTTAATATTAATTAAATTTACATTTTTTTCAAAGTAATTTTCTAAAAACCACTATAGCTTTACACCGCTCTCAACACGAAAATCAACCAGCCTTATCAGCGGGTTCCCAGTCAGGGGAGAACCTACCGCTTTCGATCCGCTCCCGCAGTTCTACCAACAACGGGCGGGCCCGGGACCAATTTACGAAGTCGCTCTCGCGGTAGTACTCCCCATCAATCCCTCGAAAATTCCTTCCCCTTGATCTGATTCTACCGACCAGAGCTATAGGGTGGCGGAGGAGCGAAACCTCATCCTTTCCGGTTCGCTCCTCCACTTCTATCTCTTTTATGCAGTAAAGGGATTCGAGCGTTTCAACGATGTCGTCCTCATACCTGAGCTTGCTCGCGGATAGGTAGTATCCCGATAGACGGAGCAGGTTCCGCTCCAGTCCCGTATAATCCCCTTCGTTCGGAACCTCATTCATGGATTCCTGGCTCTCACATTTTGGGTTCTGAGAGTCTATTAACGCTCACCTGCAGACGAAGAGACTGCTCTTTTACGCCCAATAAGGCCCTGTGGGCGCCAGCGCAGAATCGATATAATTAATATACCAACGACCAGCGTTCTTATATGGGGAATATTCATCGAGGCAATTGGCATGTACCCGGCAAATATTTCGGAGATACTCCAGGCACCCCAGACGACAAATGCCCCTAGCACTGACCCCTTGTGGTTACCGCTTCCGCCGGCAACGACCATGAGCAGTGGCAGAAACGCCCACATTATGTCAGTATAGGATTTCGGATTGATGTAGCCCTGATAATGGGCGTACATAGCTCCACCCAGTCCCATCAACATGGAACCCAGGACGAGCGACTCCATTCGGTACCGCCAGACGTTTTTACCCAGCATCTGTGTCAGGTGTTCGTCGTCCTTTATCGCGAGCTGGAGCCTTCCCCATGGGGAAGAAACAAGTTTCTGGGCAAGGTAGTACACTATAGCAAGTATCACCAGACTGATTCCACCGTATACCCAGTTAGCGTAAGAACCAGCCAGGTTCGATAGGGGTTTGGGAATACCTCCTATTCCCCAGACGCCGTTCGTTAAACCTTTTTCGTTTTTGAATATGGCAATCAAAAACTTACCCAGACCCAGGGTAGCGATTGCGAAGAAACCGAACTCCAGCCTCAAAGTAATAGTCCCTATCGCGGCACCAATCACTCCGGCAATCAAAGCCCCTGAGAGTATCCCAACTATGTAGGGCAGGCCAAACCCTCCGATATGCCCGCCAGCCGCCGAAGTGGTTAGGATAACGGAGGTATAGCCTCCGGCCGCGGCCAATCCAAAGACGGACAGGTTAAACAGACCTGTATATCCCCATTGAAGGTTGTAACCTATCGTAAAGACGGAGTAAGCCGCCCCCATGCAAAGCAGTGCTGCTATATATGCATCCATTTAAAATCACTCCTCCGTTTATTACTTTTCGAGCGGGGTCCCTTTAAATATACCCTCCGGCTGGAAGATGAGTATCACCACGAGAAGAAGGAAAGAGAGAGTAGCCTTGTAACCACCCATCTGGATCGGAACTCCCGTGGCATCCCAGAGCATCTGAAGGAGAGAGGACCCGAATTCTTGGGTAATACCGATAATCAAGCCCGCGCCAAACGTACCGAGAATTGCTCCCTCACCGCCAGTCACGACGGCAAAGAACATGGCCATCAGTAACGTGAATCCCATCATCGGCCGGAGCTGGATGGTCAACCCGTAAAATACTCCGCCCGTGGCCGTCAAGATTCCGGCTATGATCGTCGTAAGAGTATTGATATCCCTGTTTCTTATTCCCGACATCTCGGCCAGCTCGGAATTATTCGCGGTCGCCAGCATACCCTTACCGAGCTTCGTGTGGTACTGAAAATAGTACACGATCGCGACGATCACTATCGTGGCAATAACAACGAATATCTCATCCCAGGTTATACTCATGCCGGCAAATCTCAGGTAACTGGGTATTCCCGATACGTAGTTCTTTAGCTGGGCTCCCCAGGTCAGGAAAATTATACTCCTGAACACGAACAGCATCCCAAAAGCCGTCAGGTAGAAAAACATAAACGGGGAGTTTCTCTCACGCAGAGGACGGTAAAGAAACTTGTCTACGGCCGTCATGATCAGCGCCATGGAAATCATCGAGAGTATGAGGGCGAGGATCAATCCGGGCCCGAAAGTTACCAGCGGGAAAGAACCCATGGGGATAAAGCCGAGGAAAGCTAGCGCCATGTAGGCTCCAAGAGTGAAGAACGTTCCTCCTGTGAAGTTAAAGTAATTCTGGAGGAGGAGAACGTACGATATACCGAGCCCCCCAAGGGTAATCATGCAACCAAGTATTATTCCGTCAAGTATACTGCCTAGCATTTTTTACTCATCACCCTCCGAAATATAGATCGCTGACCAATTCGTTATCCAGCAGACTGTCTGCCCTGTCATCGACAATTATCTCACCGCTCCTGAGAAGGTAGCCCCAGTCGGCCATCGGTATCGCCTGTTCCGTTTGGGCCACGAGAAGAATCGTCAGGTTTTCCTCTTCCTTTAACCTGGCAATGGCATCCAGCACGTCCGTAACCAAATTCGGCTGTAGGCCGGCCGTCGGTTCATCTAGTATCAAGACGTCCGGATCAACCATGGTTCCACGGCTGATTGCCAGCATCTGACGCTGCCCGCCTGACATGGTTCCTGCCACCTGATCGGATCTCTCCTTTAATATCGGAAAGAGGTCGTACACCATTTCCAGACGGCCCTCTACATTGCCTTCGTGAGTATAGGCCCCCATCATCAGGTTGTCCTTGACCGAGAGGTCAGTGAATATATTACCTTCCTGGGGAACCGTGCTGATCCCCCTTTCCAGCATATCGGCAGGGCTTTCGTAGGTTACGTCGTCCCCGTTAAAAGTTACCTGTCCTTCTTTGGGCTCGATAACTCCATCGATCGACCTTATCAAAGTGGTTTTTCCGGCGCCGTTCGGTCCGATCAAAACGACGAACTCGCCTTCGTTTACCTGCATAGAGGCATCAAACAAGACGTCTATGTCTCCATAGCCTGCAGTTACTCCATCCACTTTCAGCAGAGGGTGTCCCTCTCGCCCGCTCCCTTCTTCTCCCGCCTTCTGCTCCTCCGAGTTTTCCGGTGCCATATCAGTCCTCCCTAATTTTCAGTTGACTTTCCGAGATAGGCCTCGACCACGCGCTCGTCGTTCTGTACTTCCTCCGGCGAACCAACCGTCATCTTGTGTCCATCCACGAGCACGTTGATCGGATGACAAAGATTCATAATTACGGCCATATCGTGTTCTACGACCAGAAACGTCATACCGAAGTCCTCGTTTAGCTGCCTAATTTTGTCGTTGACCTTCTTCTGCATACTGGGAGGGACCCCGGCCCCAGGCTCGTCCAGCAAAACCAGCTTGGGCTCGACCATCATCATCCGGCCAAGCTCCAGCAATTTTCTTTCACCACCTGAGAGTTTACCGGCGTAGTCATCAGCTACATCGCTCATTCCGAGGAATTCCAGGGTCTCCATGGCCTTGTTGTAGTTCTTCTCCTCTTTTTCGGCTACCGCTCCAGATTGAAACCAGGTCTTCCAAAATTGCTCCCCCGGTTGATCCGGAGGTGCAATAAGCAGGTTTTCCAAAACCGTTATCTTTGATAGTTCCCTCGTGACCTGGAATGAACGATAAATGTCCATGTTAAAGATCTCATGAGGTTCGTGGCCGGGCTGAATCCGTTCTCCATCGAAGTATATTTCACCGCTGGTAAGTGGATGAAAACCGGTAATCAGATTAAAAATAGTCGTCTTACCGGCCCCATTGGGTCCGATTAAACCCGTTATACTGCCCTCTTCCACGCTAATATTCGCTCGATCAACAGCGGTGATTCCTCCAAACTTTTTCGTTGCTTCGTTGATTTCAAGTAAAGCCACCCTTCATACCTCCTGTAAAAGACGGTCTCATAATCCTTTTCAGAACCAATTGGGGGTCATAAAAGAGCGAGGCAGGTAACGAACCTGCCTCGCCCTGGAATATTCTTCAAATTAGCCTAACCCTGGTACTCCTCACCCATGATGTCCCTGGGAATAGGTTCTGGGAGTACGTTCTCCACTACCTTAATTTCTCCGTCCTCAGTTATGGTCCACTTCTGGATGGCCGACATGGCGTCCCCGTATTCGTCGAATTCTATCTTACCGCTCGCGCCTATGTAGTTGATGTCCTTACCTTCTTCCAGAAGGTTAAACGCCTTTTCAAAGCCTTCCGGCGTGGCGTAGACCTTTTCGCCGGGCGGAGATGTAACCGGACGCAGCTGGTCCCTGATATCCGTCCCAGTAATCTCTCCCGGATCCTTACCGGTGGCACCAATTGCCAGCGCCATCGAGGCGACTGCGTCAAATCCCGGGGCCATGTATGGCTTGGGTGGTTCCTGACCGTATTCTTCTTCGTATCCATTTACGAAGCTATCGTTGGAAGGTCCTGGCCAACGACCCTGGGTGGAACCGATCTGGATGGTGGACATGTAATCCGCACCGAGAGAATCGATCAATTCCGGAACCTTCTGATCCGGACTGCCGTACCACGGGATATCCTGATAACCGAGTGCCACTATATTGTTGTGCATGGTTGTCGCGTCTTCCGGATAGGCGATAATCAGCGCGGCGTCGACATCGCCATTGGCGTATGCCTGTTTGAGTTGAGAAGTATAGCTGGATTTGCCGATTTCGAATGGGACTTTGGCCAGTACTTCGCCGTCGTGGATCTCCGATACCGTAGCGGCAGCAGCGTCGGCGAGCCCTTTTCCGTAGGCGTTATTTACGTAGATTATTCCGATCTTCCTGGCTCCATCCTCCCACATGGATTCTCCCAGTACGCGGCCATTGTACAGGCCATGAGCGGAGGTACGGAAGAAGTAATCGTTATCCTCCACCACTGAGATCATCGGGGAAGTTCCAATAGTGATGTAAGGTATCTCGTTTGGAATGGTTACTCCCTGAGATACGGCCATTGCAACACCGCTGGAGTAAGCACCGACCATCCCGTGGACACCTTCGACGTTAACTAATTTCCGGGCAGCGTCAACTCCACGGTTCGGAACACTTCCCGAATCCCGCTGAACGAGTTCCAGGTCATGACCCCTGATGCCGCCTGCTTCGTCGACGTATTTTTCCACGAGGCTGTTGGCTTTTTGGATGACTCCAAAAGCCGCAGAAGTACCCGTCATGGGCCATATGGTACCGATCTTATACTGAGCCCGTGCTACCGAACCAAACCCGACGATAAGTGAAACCGCCAGCAAAAGAGCAAAAACTGCGGTCAACTTTCCGCTCGATTTGATCATACTTCGTAAAACCTCCCAGATTTTAAAAAATTTAGTTTTGCCAAAACCAATATACGGTTGATATAAGTTTAGTATATTAAGCTTTGAGGTATTTGCAAGTAATTTTTCACCCCTTTTGGTAGAAACGAGGGGAAGCCCAGCCAGTGGTAAACTTCCCCTCGTTTGTGTCGTTAAAGACTCTCTATTACGCGGTCGATTTCTTCTACTACGTCGTCCGGTAAGGGTTCCGGTTCGTGCTCCTCAAGGATCTCGTTAACTTTTTCCTGGAGTCTGTCTTCCATGGTCTTCTCTCCCTCGTCCTTCCAGGTGTCGGGAACGTTTCTGTCCATAAGTGTTGGGTGCCAGGCTACTTCCTCGAAGTTGTCGAGAGTATGTTTGTGAGTAAGATGGTCTCCTTCGGGTCCGATCTCGTCGATAACGTCGAGTGCCAGGGTGTAATCGTTGACTTCAATCCCATTGGTAAACTTCTTGAGCATGCCGACGATTTCGTCGACCATCGCTATCTGGCTGAGTGATCCCGTAGATCCGGATTCGGTATAGCCCACATCGTGAACCAGATTAGCCCCGCTTAGGGTGGAAAATAGGGAAGAGAACATGGCCTCAATCCCTGCCTGCTGGTCGACGACCTTCGAATCGGTGCAACCGGCCGTACCAAAGGTAGGTATGTCGTAATGATGGGCGATATCCATGTAGGCCGCAGAAGCCAGTTCTTTCTCCGGAGCGCCGTAAGCAAGAATAGCCGTCTGCATATCCATTATAGAGAGCACTCCACCAATGAAGTACGGCAGACCTTCTCGTCTGACCTGGGAGATCACCAACCCCGAAAGGCTTTCAGCGTTCCCCTGAGCGAGCTGCCCGGCAAGCGTGACGGGAGCGCTGGCTCCGGCCTGAGGTATGGGTGTGTGAATCGTCGGAATCCCGTAGTCAGCAGTCATGAGTAGTTTTTCGGACGCGTCCTTATCATGCGTCAGAGGAGAGATCGGTTCGGAGTAGGAAACGACAAAAGGTTTTCGCAGGAACTCCTCCTTGCTCCCGGCAACCGCCGATGCCATGTCAATGATGTCCTCCAGACCTTCGTTCGTGTAGCTCCAGGCAACGATCGGCTTTGTCGTATTTTTGACCATTGCCTCGAACTCGTGGCGGTCCGAGTGTTCGTGCGGTACGTCGTCGATAGTACCCAGTCCGGATACCCAGTCGATATTATCCAGGGCATCAACCAGCCGCGCTGCATTTACCGTATCCTGCTTTCGGAAAGGTCTCCTTTCTCCGGTCTCAGGATCTCGCATGTTTAATAGAGTGGGGCCGAGGCCAAACGTGGTATTATGCCCACCCAGCGTTAGCGGGTTCTCACCGTTCCTATCGTAAAGGTAAGTTCGGGAAGGCGCAGCATCTATGGCCCATTCGACCAGACCGGGTGGAAAGTAGACTTTTTCCCCTTCTACTTTACAGCCGGCGTCCTCCAGCATATCCCTGGTTTCTTTCAGGTGAATATTTACACCGGTCGTCTGCAGTATTTCCAGGGAAGCCTCGTGAATATCCTTTACCTGCGACTCCGACAGAACCTGAAAACCGACCTTGTCTTGAGATGATTTGTTGCTTGAAAGTTTGTTTTCTAACATAGTGCCCCCTTAATAGCTCACGTCTCTCTCTTCTTTCTCCTCGGCGATTATCTCATCGAGTTCATCCAGCTTGTCCTCTTCCAGACGAGGAGCTTCATGACTCTCCAGGATTTCCTCAGTCTTTTCGCTGATCCTTTCGCCCATGGTCTTGCTGCCATCGCTTTCCCAGGCGTCGAAGTTCTGCCGGTCCATGAGACTCGGCTGCCAGTGCTCTTCTTTGAAGTTATCCATGGTGTGAGAGGTATTGAGGAAGTTACCCTTCGCGCCGACCTCATCGATCAAATCGAGTGGTATTCGGTCTCCGGAAGTGTCGATTCCATCAATTACCCGTTTGACCATTCCAATAATCTCATCGCTCATGACGAGCTGGTCGTAGGAGTAAAGCAGACCAGAAGAGAGGTAGCCAACGTCGTGTATAAGGTTGGAACCAACCAGAGACTGGGTAGTCAGGTTGAAAGTGGCCTCAATAGCGGCCTGTGCGTCAACCCGTTTCGAGTCCGTAACGCCGGCAGTACCGAACATGGGTAGCCCCAGGTAGTTGCTCATTTCCGCTACTGCACCGTTCATGAGAGCGAACTCCGGCCCGCCATAAACGAATCCGGACGTCTGCATATCCAGAATCGAGTAGATCCCACCCGTAATCATCGGTGCACCTTCATTGACCACCTGAGCAAGAGTAATGCCGGTAAGGGATTCGGCAAGACCCAGTGCAATGGAGCCAGCAAACGTCATCGGACTAACGGCTCCGGCCGAAGGCATCGGCGTATATATCGTCGGCAGGTTGTTCTCCGCACCGAAGATCGTCTGAGCCATTACCTCCTTACTGTGGCTCAATGGGGTTACGGGTTCAATATAATGAATGATGTAAGGCTTTGCTTTAAGTTTATCCTTTCCGCCCACTGCGATCGAAGCCATTTCAAATATGTCTTCCGTCCCCTGATCGTCCCAGGAGCAAAACATCACGGGCTTAGTCGTATTTGCTATCATCTGCCGGGCTTCCAGCAGGTCCTGGATATTCTCTTGCCTGTCCCTGAGCAAACCTATTGGAGACGTGAAATCGATGTTTTCGAGGCTATCACAAACCCTCGCCCATTTTGCGAGGTCTTCCTCGGTGGAGTTCCGCATCTCGCCGTCCTGATCAAGAGTTCTTGGCACGTCCGTCCCGGATCCAAAATAGGAGTTCGTCCCACCAAGCCTCATTGCGAGATCGCCGTTTCTATCATAGATCAATACTTTTTCAGGAGCCTTCTCAAGTGCATTCTTCACCAGGTGCGGTGGGATATGGACCATGTGGTCTTCCACCCTTGCCCCCGCATCTGCGAAGATGGATCTAGCCTCCTCGTGATCGACTCTCATCCCAGTATGCTGGAGTATCTCCAGGGACGCGTGAAAGATCTCTTCCTTATCGTCCTCTGAGAGTATGTTAAATTGAGGAGTCTGGTTTACGTACTTATTCGTCTGTAACATAAAGACCTCCAGGTTCTTTTATTTTATTGAAGCAATATACAATCAATATATTGACTTGAGCCAAAAAAATTGCAGATTGGGCTACTTCTTACCGTCTCTCAACGACAGGAATAATTATCCTTCCAGTGCCTGCACCACCCCCCGATTTACACCTCGTACTCTACGTGGCTTTCGCTAATGAATTGTTCCTTTATCTCGTCTATGAAGTCCTCCATATGAGAGGCCAGAATTTTTCCACTTCTCTCCTCATCCCCTTCTTCCAGCGCTTTTATAAGCTCCGCAAACTCCACTTTGAAACTGTTCATGAACTTCTTCGTTCGAGGGAAGACCCATATCCGCACGGATTGTTCCCGCAGTTTCTTCAGACTCTCCGCGAGCACTTCGTTTTTGGTCGCCCTGTTTACCATTTCGTGGGCCTGAGAATCCATCTTCATCAGCTTTTTTGGTTTTTCGACCCCTTCCATTTCCTTGAGGTGTTCCCTCATTTCCTCAAGCTCGCCTTCGTTGATCCTCCTGGCGGCTAGCTTTCCGGCAAGACTTATCAGGTAACTTCTCACTTCGAAGAGATCTCGGAGCTCGTGAAAGCTAACCGTAGATACGTACGTGCCGCTGTGAGGTACCGTAGTTATCAATCCCTCGCTTTCGAGCTTGATGAATATCTCCCTCAGGGGGGTTCGTCCTATATCGAACTCCTCTCGGAGTTCCTTTTCCCTAAGCTGTTTGCCGGGCTCGTAATCCAGATAGACTATTCTTTCCTTGATGATTTCTAGAACTTTATCCCTGTCCATTGCCTATCTCTAACCCCCTTTCTTGTTTTTACGTTAAGCAGACAACGAAAGAACGAACAGGTTAAGCAAAAGTTACTCTATTAAATATAACAAATCAAAATACCGATATATTAGTTACATAATAAATGTTTTTTACCCGTACGTCAAATCAATTCTTATCCGTTTGTCCCAGCTCGGGATTACCGATGGCAACTACTTTAAGAGTAGTTCTCCCGTGCTGGAGGTCCCCTGCCTCTACGCTGGCTCTAACGCCCTCCCCTCCAGCCTCACGGACCTTTTTCATCGCACTCTTTCGGGCGTACCCTTTAGCCTTTTCCAGCACGACTCCCTCGTCCTGGTCATCAATTACCTTCCGTTCGTTAGGCAGGAATAAAAAGAACTCCTCCGTTTCGTGATTTTCCACGAGAGTGGCCTCAATCCGGCGCGTCACCCTTCCGGTAACGGTACCAACTGCATTTCCCACCCTGTAATTTTCTACTTCCACAAAGTCCCCACCGAGACGTGAAGTGACTCCTGGAAGAAAGACACCGGCCGGGGCCCCGATTCCGATTAGAGGTAGGTCCAGTTCGAAATCTACCGATAACCCCTTTCCCCCTCCGTCCTTACAGTACCTCCAGATTTTCGAATGGCCGAACTCGCAGTCCGGGTACTCATCCAGTACAAACCTCTTTATGATTTCAACAGCTATATTTTTTTCAAACTCGGCCTTTACCCGATAAGCAAACTCTCCCTTTTCCCGACCGGTACTGCTCGATAAGACTTCAGTACCCAGGCTAGGAGCCTCTCTACTGCCTACGGTATATTCGCCAATGACGTGAAGTAAGTCAGTCGGGGTCAAACCAACCCTGCGGACGAGACCAAGCCTTTCCAGCCGTCTGAGGTAGTACCTGTTCCGAATCAGTCCTTCCTCCCGTGCCTGATCCATTACTTCCCTTTTGTTAACGATGCCATTACCAATTAAATCGTAGAACTCCCTTGCCGAGTCACCCAGTTGCTCCAGTTTTCCCTCGTCGATTTCCCCGCGTTTTTTTAGAAAGGAAGTATCCTCGTAGACCCCGATTTTCCCCACATCTTCCTCCGTCAAGTCGGCAAAGGCTAGCGGCTTAGCCGTCCGGGGCCCGAACTCCGGATTACCTTCCTCATCCAGCGTAATTCGACTATCACCGCCGAGGCCTACCGTACGTAGATCGAGTGACTGAACCTTAGTTCGCCAGCCTCCTACCTGCACTCCCCCTTCATCAAGACTGGGAAGCCCATCACGCAGGATCCCAATATCTGCAGTGGTGCCGCCGATATCCACTACAACTCCATCGTCCCTTCCGGACAACCAGCGGGCCCCGACAACACTGGCGGCGGGCCCCGAAAAAACAGTCTCGATTGGTTTCTCTCTAATTTCCTCGGAGCTGGCAAGAGAACCGTCGCTCTTCATCATGGACAAGGGGGCGTCAATTCCCCTTTCCCTGAGGGCGTCTTCGGCACTGTCGAGGAAGGAATTTATTATCGGAATAACTTTGACGTTCAATATGGCCGTGACAGCCCGTTCGTAGAAACCGAGTTCGGGAGATAGATCGTGGCCAGCAATAACGGGCTTGTCCGTGTGATTTTTTACCATTTCCCTGACTTCGTTTTCATGCTCGGGGTTCCTGACCGAGAAATAGCCGGATACGGCAAAGCCTACAACCCCGTCTTCCCATTCCTCGACCTTCTCCTTTACCAGCTCGGGCTCGAGCGTACGTATCTCTTCCCCACGGGCATTGAACTTGCCTGGTACATAAGCCTGCTCCGACCTGGGGAATTCCTGACCCTCCTCGGGCTCCCAGCCCAGGGCCAATAAACCTACCGGCCCACCTCTATCCTCGACGATGGCGTTAGTAGCCAGAGTAGAAGAAAGCGACACCTGAATTACTTCTTCACCAGGCACGGACTCGGTAACCGAGTCAACAGCGTTAAATATCCCCCGTGAGAGCTCTCCGTGAGTGGTGGGGACTTTTTCGACCGTAACCACCCTACGTTTCTCGACCTCAAATAGTACTGCATCTGTAAAAGTATCGCCCGTATCAACTCCAAGGGCGTAGGGCATCCTACCACCTCTATCCTATATAAGATTCCGGACTTCCGAACTTGATTTTATTCATTTTGACCCCATCCGAAAGTTTTTGCAAGACGTTAAAACTCAATTCTTTCACCATAATGAATCCAAGCCAAGACCGGGTGGGCCTCATGAAATACCATTACTGAAGAAACCACTAGCCAGCTATCCCCGCAGGAGAGCGAAACCTGGCAGGTTAAGTTGAAATAAATAAACTTTGTGCTTATATTAACAAACGAATTAAGTTGACCGAAATTATCCTGTGCGATAATATCCAATAAATCTAGTTAATCAACGTTTAAAGCACCTGAACTCGGAGGAGTAATGCAAATAGGAGAAATGAGCTGGTCGGGTTTCGAGGAAGAAGGGCCGGAGATCGCTCTTCTGCCTGTTGGTAGCACGGAACAGCACGGACCGCACGGACCTCTTTCTACTGATAACTTAATAGCTGAAGAAATGGCCGAAAAGGTGGCCGAAGAAACCGGTGCACTGCAGTTACCGCCGGTAAAAGTAGGGGTATCTCGAGAGCATTCGGGGTTCCCTGGTACTCTTTACGTTTCCCCTGAAACGTTCCGGCGGCAGCTGAGTGAAATAGTCCTTTCCGCCAGTAAAAGCGGCCTGGAAAAATTCGTAATAGTCAACGGACACGGGGGCAATATCTCTCACATAAGAGAAATCTGTGAAGACCTTTATCACGAACACGATCTACTGGCCCTGGAATGGACCTGGTTCAACGCGGTATCGGCAAAGGGGATGGGACATGCGGGTAAGCTTGAAACGTCTCTGGTACTCTATTTACGGGAAGAATTGATCGGTGAAACCAGCGGCAAGGGCGCCAACTCCTGGGGTAAAAGATCCCACGGAGCAAGAGTAGATTACGACACCAGCCTTTTTACCGAGAACGGAGTCGTGGGGGACCCGAGTCAAGCGACAAGAGAAAAAGGAAAGGAACTCTTTCAACAGTCCGTAAAAGAGCTGTCAAATCTTATTAATGACCTCAAGGACCCGTCCATCAACCCTTTTGAGTAATTTTTCAATGAAAACACAACTCTTCAACATGGGAGGAAACAATGCCTGAAGCAAAAAAAGTTACGACTGATGAAGTTGGTGTAGATAAGTTCAAATTCATCGACGAAATTATCGAGGAGCACGGCCGGGACCCCGAATCTCTAATACCGGTGTTAATCGATATTCAGGAGGAATCCGGTTACATCTCTCCGGAGGTACAAAAGAAAACCGCCGAGAAACTGGATGTTCCTGCCAGCAGGGTAAATAGCGTAGTCTCGTTTTACTCCTATTTTTCCGCTCAACCCAAAGGAGATCACACGCTGGGGCTCTGTATGGGAACAGCGTGTTATGCCAAAGGTGCCGAGGACGTCCTCGAGGAATTAAAATCCGAATTAAACATCGAAGAGGGTGGAACAAGCGAGGACGGGACCTTTTCATTGAGCGTCAGACGCTGCCTTGGCGCCTGTGCCATGGCTCCCGTAATGATGGTCGATGATAAAGTTTATGGAAACCTCACTCCGGATGGTGTATCCGAAGTGCTGGACGAATATAGAGATTAAGGAGGAAATCAATCATGCCAGAAAAACATAATTTGGAATCGGAAAACAGCCCGGAAAACAGCGACAAGGCGAAAGTAATGGTCTGTGCAGGAACGGGGTGTAAATCCTCGGGCTCAATGGATATATACGACCGACTGAATGAAGAAATCGAAGAACTCGACGGGGACTTTGAGGTCGGCCATCTCAGTGACAACGGCCACGAGGACCTGAAAGACGTAGACGTCAATATAAGCGGCTGTCACGGATTTTGTGACGAGGGACCATTAGTCAGAATCGACCCAATGGGGATCCTTTACACGAATGTAGAAGTCGATGACGTGGAAGAAATCGTTAACGACAGCCTGAGGAACGGTGAACTGGCCACCGATCTCTGTTATCGAACTGCCGATGGAGAAGTATACCCAAAGGAAGAGGAGATACCTTTTTATAAGGGTCAACGCAGGTTGGTCCTCGGTAACTGCGGTAAAATAGATCCGGAAAGCATTGTAAGTTACAAAGAAACCGGCGGCTACCGGGCTCTGGATAAGGCATTAAACGGGATGAGCTCCAAAGAAGTCTGGAAGGAGGTTCTTGACGCAAAACTCCGGGGACGTGGAGGAGCCGGTTTTCCTACCGGAAAAAAATGGAAGTTCGCTTACGAGGAGGAGGCCGACCAGAAATACGTCATCGCCAACTGCGACGAAGGCGATCCCGGTGCGTTTATGGACAGGAGCTTAACCGAAGGGGACCCGCACAGAGTAATCGAGGGAATCACGACCGCCGGGTACGCGACCGGAGCAAGTCAGGGCTTTATATACGTTCGGGCAGAATACCCTCTTGCCGTAAAAAGAATCAACAAAGCAATTGATGATGCTTACGAAAATGGATACCTGGGAGAAGATATTCTCGGAAGCGGGTTTAGCTTTGACCTGGAAGTCAAAAGAGGAGCAGGAGCCTTCGTCTGTGGAGAAGAGACCGCTCTGATATCCTCAATAGAAGGAAAAACCGGCAGACCGAATCCAAGGCCGCCTTATCCTGCTCATTCCGGACTCCGCGGGAAGCCAACGATAATAAATAACGTCGAAACGCTGGGCAACGTCCCTATGATCATTCGAAAAGGCGCGGACTGGTACAGCGATATCGGAAGCGAAAATAGTCCGGGCACGAAAACCTTCGCTATAACGGGAGACGTAGCAAACACGGGATTAATCGAAGTCCCCATGGGGATCACGCTCCGGGAAATTATCTACGACGTTGCCGGCGGAATAGACAGCGACAAGGAGTTCAAGGCCGTCCAGATCGGCGGACCTTCCGGCGGCTGTCTGCCCGACAAACACCTGGACATACCGCTGGATTTCGACTCGCTTCAGGAAGTCGGAGCGATGGTGGGTTCAGGAGGTCTCGTTGTCATGGACGAGGATAGCTGTATGGTAGACGTAGCGAAGTTCTTCCTCAACTTCATTCAGGACGAATCCTGTGGAAAATGCACACCCTGCCGGGACGGGACAAAGCGAATGCTGGAGTTGCTCGAAAAACTGACGTCTGGTGAAGGTGAGGACGGAGATATAGCCAAACTGGAAGAACTGTCGAGCTACATAAAACAGGCCTCTATCTGTGGTCTCGGCCAGACTGCACCGAACCCAGTTCTGTCCACCCTTGATTATTTCCGCGAGGAGTACGAAAAGCATCTGGACGGAAACTGTCCGGCCGGCGTCTGCTTTGATTAAATCCCGAGAAGACCAAAATACAGGAGGAACCAATGCCAAAAACTACTGAAACGAAAAGTATAGAACTTAAGATAAACGGAGAGCCCGTGGAGGGCCTGGAAGGAGATACGATACTCGAGGTCGCACAGAAGAACGGAATAGAGGTACCTACTCTCTGTAATATGGATGAAATAGAACCTTCCGGTGCCTGCAGGATGTGTTTAGCTGAACTGGAATCGGGAGACCTTGTAACTTCCTGCACGCACCCAGCCCAGGATGGGATGAAAGTAGAGACGGAAAACGATCGAATTAACCACCTGAGAAAGATGAATCTCGAACTACAGTTATCAAATACGGAAGTAGACATGGATTGCGTGGGCGATGAGACCCGCTGCGAACTGACAGAGCTCGTCCGGGAGTACGACCTGGACCCGGAGCGTTTCGAAGGGGAGAAAAGAAGCCACCCCAAAATGGACGACAACCCGTTCTTCGAACTGGACCACGATAAGTGTATTCTCTGTGGTCGCTGCGTCCGGGTGTGTGAAGAAATACGAGGTAGGTCGGCGATCGATTTCATTGGTAGAGGTTTTGACGCGAAGATAGCTCCCCCTCTCGACGAATCCCTCACCGAGGGGACCTGTCAGTTCTGCGGCCAGTGCGTCGACGCCTGTCCTTCCGGTGCTCTGACCTCGAATATGAGACTCGAAAAGGGAAACCCCAACGAAGTAGAATCTACGTCCACTATCTGCACGTACTGCGGCGTCGGCTGCAGGATGGACGTCAAGACGAGGGACGACGAAATCGTCGACGTGGCACCCGACCCCGAAGCACCGGCAAACGATATCCGCCTCTGCAGCAAGGGAAGATTCGGCTTCGACTTCGTAAACCGCGACGACAGATTGACCGAACCGCTGATAAAGGAAAACGGTGAGTTCAGAGAGGCTTCATGGGAGGAAGCGCTCGACCTGGTAAGCCATAAACTCGGAGACATAAAGGAAGAAAGCGGGGCCGACGCGATTGCAGGCCTCTCCTCGGCCACCTGCACGAACGAGGAGAACTACCTCTTCCAGAAGTTCATGCGGGCAACGATAGGTACCAACAGCGTCGATCACTGTGCCCGTCTCTGTCACTCTTCAACCGTAGCCGGCCTCGTGCGGGCCTTTGGTAGCGGGGCGATGACGAATTCAATAGGAGAAATCAGGGACGCCGACACGATCCTGGTTACCGGCTCCAACACGACGGAGTCACACCCGGTAATCGGCCTGGAAGTTAAGAAAGCGGTGGAAAACGGAGCGAACTTGATCGTCGCCGACCCGAGAGAAATAGAGCTGGTCCAGGAGGGAGATGCGGACCTTTACCTCCAGCAAAATTCCGGTTCGGATGTGGCCTGGCTGATGGGAATGATCAACGTCATCATGGAAGAAGACCTGTGGGACGAGGAGTTCGTCGAAAACAGGACGGAGAACTTCGAAGCACTGAAGGAAGCGGTCCAAGAGTTTCCGCCCGAGAAGGTAGAAGAGATCGCCGGTATCTCCGAGGAAAAACTGAGAGAAGCAGCTCACATGTACGGCGAGGCGGAAAAAGCGTCGATACTCTTTGCCATGGGAATCACACAGCACAGCCACGGTACGGACAACGTGCTATCCGTAGCCAACCTGGCCATGGTTACTGGCAACGTTGGCAAGGAATGGACCGGTGTCAACCCGCTCCGCGGACAGAACAACGTTCAGGGTGCATGCGATCTGGGAGCTCTGCCGAACGTTTACCCGGGCTACCAGAACGTAGACGTCGAAGAGAACCAGGAGAAATTCGAAGAAGCCTGGGGCAGGGATCTCTCGCCGGAACCCGGCCTGACAGTGGTCGAAATGATGAATGCCGCGGAAGAAGGCGACGTGCGCGGCATGTACATCATGGGTGAGAACCCGATGGTCAGCGATCCGGACATCGGTCACGTAGAGGACGCTCTGGAGGAGCTCGACTTCCTGGCAGTCCAGGATATATTCCTGACCGAGACGGCGGAATACGCGGACGTCATTCTGCCGGCCGCCAGCTTCGCGGAGACGGAAGGTTCATTCACAAACTCGGAGAGGAGAATCCAGAAGCTCAACAGGGCCATAGAACCAAAGGGGAATACCAAACCAGACTGGGAAATCATCTCCGAACTGAGCAACAGGATGGGCTACCCGATGGACTACGATTCCGCGATGGAATTAACCGACGAAATCACTGAAGTCACCCCGATCTACGGCGGCATAACTGCGAATAGAATCCAGGACAAGGAAGGATTGCAGTGGCCCTGCCGGGACGAGGACGACCCGGGAACCAAATTCCTCCACGAAGGTGAATTTAGCCGGGGCAAGGGCAAGTTCCACGCTATCAGCTACCGCGAACCCGCAGAGACTCCGGATGAGGACTACCCGATGACTTTGACTACAGGCCGCATGTACTACCACTTTCACACCAGATCGATGACGGGTAGATCAAAAGGACTGGACGAATTAGTACCCGA
>CAZWZR010000008.1:0-21719 GCA_964638365.1 uncultured Thermotogae bacterium
AAGGGGTTGTAAAACATGTGGCAACTGATATCCGGAATTTTCATGGGTTGGTCGCTTGGGTCGAACGACGCGGCTAACATCTTCGGTCTCGCCGTCTCCACAAGGGTTCTCAAGTTCTGGACGGCGGCAATACTGGCTTCTGTATTCGTGGTGGTTGGAGCGGTTTTGAGCGGTCAAGGCGGATTCGAGACTTACGGCGCCCTGGCGAGCCAGACGTTACTTACGGCTTTCTTCATAAGTCTGGCGGCGGCGGTTACCGTTACGGCGATGACGTCGCTTGGACTCCCGGTATCCACGTCGCAGGCCGTGGTCGGGTCGATAGTCGGGATCGGGCTAATTCAGGGCGACGTCAACTGGGCTACCCTGGTTAAAGTGGTCCTCGCCTGGGTCTTTACCCCGATTGGCGGAGCTGTCTTTTCGTACCTGCTTTATATTACGCTCGGCAGGCTTGTAGAAAGATGGTTGAAGGACTATTTTCTCTACGACGAGTTCCTCAAGGTGGGGTTTCTCGTCATCAGCGCTTACAGCGCCTATTCGCTGGGAGCCAACAACGTCGCAAATATCACGGGTGTGTACGTGAAATCGGGCTCGCTGACCCCGAGCTTGGGCGCCTTGATCGGTTCACTGGCGATAGCTTTCGGAATACTTACTTACAGCCGGAAGGTCATTCGCACTGTTGGAAACGAGCTCGTCAACCTGGAGCCTTTTACGGGGTTCATCGCCCTGCTGGGGGAAGCGGTGACGCTAAACGTGTTCGCGGTAATCGGCGTACCAGTCTCGGCTTCGCAGGCCATAGTAGGCTCCATCCTGGGAATCGGCCTGCTCAAGGGAGTCAAGACGATAGATATGAAGAACGTGGCGAATATCGGACTGGCCTGGGTCCTTACCCCACCTATAAGTGGAGGGGTGGCCTACGGCCTCTGGTCCCTGCACGGGGTAATAATGTAGTTTCTGTATGAAATGGGAGGGGTATCCATGGGTTTGTGGGACTCGGAAGCCAGAGTGGAAGAGCTCGTCGAAGATCATATCGAGTACGTGGAGAAGGTGTTCTCCAGGTTCGGTGAAGGGATGAAGATCTGGCTGGAGGACGGCGATATAGAGGAGGCAAAGGAGCTGGCGGGCGAGATTCGAAATCTGGAGGGCCGTGCCGACGACGTGAGGAGGGAAATAGAAAAGGAGCTGATCGGTGGAGCTCTGTTAGCCCATTCTCGGGAAGAGATCATGGAGCTGATCAACGGGGTGGATAAGCTGGCAAATGCGGGAGAGGCGTCGATGAACTTCGCCGCCCTTCAGGAAATCGAGATTCCAGAGGACCTCAAACCGCTCGTGATAGATATAGTAGACCGAACCATGGAAATCATGGACGACGTCCACAAGGGGGTCGTCGGCCTCATGGAGGGAAAAGAGGATGAGGCCCGCGAAGCTACTAAAGCCATTGAGATAGGAGAAGGAGACGTCGACGACATCGAGCTTGACTTCATTCGCCGGCTCTTTGCTACCGAGCTGGATCTGGCGGAGAAGGTCCAGCTCCGACAGTACCTGGAGACGCTCGTGGAAATATCGGACAGGGCGGAAGACCTCTCCGACAGGCTGGATACTATACTGGCAATTAGAAGGGCCTAAACTTTCCGGTTCGAGAAGACTCTCGTATCGGCCTGAACCTCAGGAGACTGACTTGCACCTAAGTGCCATCCTTCTAGTCCTTGCTTCCGGATTTTTGCACGCCGGCTGGAATTACCTGGCGAAAAGCAGTCGGGACAAGATCTCTTTTTTGTGGCTGGCAAAACTTGCGGCCCTCCTCGTTTTGTCCCCTTTATTGCTCTATTACCTGTTTTACCACGGAGGGCTCGAAGTCCTGATTACCAATTACAGGACCCTCCTGTATCTTGGCGTGGGAAGCGGCTTCGTCCACTTCTTTTACAATTACTTCCTGAGCATGGCGTATCGGTTCGGAGATATATCGTTTACTTACCCGATAGCTCGGGGGCTTGCTCCCTTTCTAGTGGCTTTGTTTTCGTTCTTTTTTCTGAGCGAGGTTCCCAGCTCGTTAGGTATCTTAGGTATGGCTCTGGTGGCGTCCGGTATGTTTCTCATGGTGGCCAGTAAATCCGCTGGCGAGGAAAACGAAGATGACGGGCCCGATAAAGATAAAGGATCGTCCTTGTTATCTGGCAAGGCTCCGTTGATATTCGCCGTTCTGACGTCCGTAACTATCGCCTCCTATATATTCCTGGACGGGAAGGGGTCGAGGGAATTTACCCCCTTCCTGTTTATGTATGCGTACTCACTGACCTCGACTATTCTACTGGCCGTGCCGGTAATGAAGAGGAAGGAGGAGCTGGTTCTGGAGTTCGAGACGAACCTGAAGAACGTCCTTTTTACCGGAGTGATGATGCCGTCCTCCTATTTCCTGGCCCTTAGCGCGATGCAGTTGGCCCAGCTTGGTTACGTCGCTTCTTTTAGGAACATCTCCGTCGTATTTGCTACCCTGCTCGGGGTGGTCAAGCTAAAGGAGGAGTTCACCTTCTACCGGTTGATCGGTAGCCTGGTTATATTCCTGGGGGCAGTGCTGCTGAGCATCGGATAGCCCCGGTCGCCTCCGTTGGGATTTTCCTGAACGGTTTCCAAAGCTGTGTAAATTAGTTTTACACTGGATTCTCTCGCTACCGAGACGGTGGGGCCTTTGACCTAATCATACGTTATTCAGGAGCAGAATAGCTTTATACAGTCCGAATGCGAACAGGCCGGCGGCCGTGGGGGTTGCCACCCAGCCGAGGACGATTTCTGTTATTTTACCAAGACTCACCGTCTGGACACCCTTTACCATCCCGACGCCAATTACCGCACCGACTATTGCCTGAGAAGTCGAAACGGGGATACCTATTATTGAAAAGAAGTGAACTGCCAGGGCGGCGGACGTCTGGGCGGCTACAGCCGAGAGCGGGCCAAGGCTGGTGATTCCCTTGCCGACGGTTTCAGTAACCCTTTTCCCGTAAGTGATCACTCCGACTGATAGAGAGACACCACCCAGAAGGGCCAGCCATATCTGGTCTATGCCAAGTACCGTGAGAGGGCCGACGGAATTGCCGACGTCGTTTGCTCCAAGGGAAAATGCGACGTAAGCGCCGGATATTATTACGAGATAGCTCAATATCTTGTCCCAGAAGGTTACCCTTCGGACCCTCCTCAAGAAGAACGCCAGTATATGGTAGAGGACGAAGCTCATCAGTGCGGTCAGAGGCGGGGAAATTACCCAGACCTCGCCTATCGTGGCTACCTGAGAAAAGTTGATTCCGTTTCCCATCGACAGGCCCGCGCCGACGACGCCGCCGACTATCGCCTGGGAGGTGGAGACCGGGATTTTGAAAAAAGTGGCCAGAGTGACGAAGAACCCGGCAGAGAGCATGGCCGTAAGGACCGCTATCAGGTTTAGCGGGTCGGTAACGACGCCCTTGCCGATCGTCTTCATCACGTTATGGCTCTGGAGGAGGGCACCGAGGACGACGAAAATCGCCACCAGGTAAACCATCTTTTTATAGGAGATAAGGCCCGACCCAACTGGAGTACCTATGCAGTTTGCCGTGTCGTTCGCCCCGATGTTCCAGCCGACGTAGAATCCGACCAGTATCAGTAGGCCTATCATATTTTTGTCCCGATAGGTTTATTTGTTCGTCATAATTCTGATGAAGTTGCAGGCGTTTTCCACGTGATCCATGGTGTTATTGATTTTGAGGACAACCTGGATCAAGTGGTATTTCTCGATGTCTTCCAGGGAATCCTCGCTATACACGGATTTTATGGCCTTGCGGGTTACCTGGTCCGCTCTGTGTTCTAACTCGTTGATCGTCTCAATGGAACCCAGCACCGTCTCCTGGGTATCCGAGCCGGAGTTGGTTCCTTTTATGACTTCTCCTGCGGTTCTGATGAGTTCGCCGTATTCTTCCACAGAAGTTTTCAGTATCTCTCCCAGCTGGTCCAGAGCTTCACTGTATTGGACGGGCAGATCGGTTTTTAGCTCTAACATGGGCAGTAGTTCAGCTACGTCCTGAGAATTGTCGGCGATCTCGTCCTGGTTCCATAGCAAGGAGAGGAGATCAGAACGGGCCACCGGCATCAGTAAATCACTGCGCGGAAGTTCTCGACGGATTTTTTGTTTTTTCTGATCGGCTTCGTACTCGAGCCTGGAGACCTTAGCTCCTTCTACCGGTTGTTCGTCCGAATAAGCTTCCATTTCAGCGACCAAAGCTTTCACGGTTTCGGAAACCCGGTTAGCGTGCTCGTACAGGTGGTCAAAGTGAGAGGTTTCAGTCAAAATCCCTGAGAAAAACTCTCTTGATTGTTTTATCTTTTCGGAAAAATTGAACATGTTTTTCACCTTATGGATAAAGCAAGCTACAAAAATTAGCCGAGGACTCCCCAGGGCTTGCCCCGGAGATGAATCGGCTATTTTGAGTGTTGAGTTACACTTTCATTTTTCAAACTCAAGTTTTCCTGACCATCGTCTTTTATATAGCCCGACTTGTGGGGGATTCTTAACTATTTATATTTATATATAGGTTTATTACCCTTACCATATTATGGTAAGGGTCGAGAGTTTACAAGGGGTGTGCACGGTAATAAATCTAAGAAAAATTGTGCTTTTTCTTTTGTTTTCTTTAGTTTTTGGCTTTTGTGATTGGAACAACTTGCCATTTTGTTCGATTTACTTGAAATTGAGGCTTAGTCCGATATATAGTAAGTAGAGTGTAGACCTGAAGTTTACCGTTTGAAAAGAAAACCTCATGCTAGGCCATTTTTATGGAATGTGGAATAGAAGGAAGTCTTTTTGGAACGGAGTTGGGAGTTTTGGGGGATGTTAAACTCATTAAAGTGCTGCCAAGAACTAAATTTAAACAAACAGTGCAAACAAACAGTGACAGAAGCGCAGGATTATATCTCATACCTTTCACATAGTAAAAATTACTGCTTTATTATTTCAATTTTATGGAAAATTAACTTTCAGTGCTATCGAAGTCCGATAAAGTTATTTGGTACCTCAAAGTGAACTTGAAATCAAAAATATGATATGTAATAAATAACTGTGATATATAGATTTAACCGAAAGAATATATAAACGGTTTTGACAGGGCACAAAAATGAGGCTTGAGTTACCAAAGAGAAAAGATGTACTTTTAACATAGAAATTTCTTCAAAAATAGGAGGGATATAGAAGTAAAAAACTTTCAAAAGAGTAAATGCCGGTCCATTTTCATTATTTGTATGAATCAGAATTACCAATAACCAATACAAAGGAGGAAAATTATGAATTTTAAAAGAATAATGACCCTATCTCTGGTCTTACTGGTCTTGCTGGGTGCTTCAGCGGTCAGTGTTTACGGTCAGGAAGAAGATATGACGAACATCAAGTTCTGGCATGCCATGGGCGGAACCCGGGTTGACTTCATTGAAAGGATGGTCGAGGATTTCAACCTTCTCCACCCGACTATAAACGTCGATGTGGCCTACAAAGGGAGCTACAGGGAGACGCTTACTGCGACGCAGGCGGCAGCCCGAACCGGCGATGCCCCGCAGGTAATTCAGTCTTTTGAAATAGGTACCAGGGAAAACATTGATAGCGGTCTGTTCGTGCCAGCCGGTGATCTAATAGACGAGTTCGGGATAGACGTGAACTGGGACGATTACATCGAATCTGCCCTGAATTACTATCGCGTAGACGGAAAACTCTGGGGCTTCCCCTGGAACTCTTCGAACGCAATACTTTACTACAACAAGGACAAGTTCGAAGAGGCCGGCGTCTCTCTCTCTGAAAAGCCCACCTTCCAGGAGGTAGTGGATGTAAGTCAGGATCTGGTCGACAGTGGAGTAGTTGAGGGCGGCATCACCTGGCCCTTACACAGCTGGTTCTTCGAACAGTGGATGGCCGAACAGGGTCAGGTACTGGTGAACAAGGGTAACGGGCGTGAAGGAAGGCCCGACGAAATATACCTCGATAGCGAACCGGCAAAGAATATCTTTAGCTGGTGGAAGGAACTTTACGACAAGGATCTCTGGATCAACCCGGGTGTAGAAGCCTGGTCACAGGCCAACTCGCTCTTCCTCGGCGAAACCGTGGCCATGGAGATAACCTCTACTTCCGACGTTACGGGTATGGAGAAAAACGCGGCCGAGAATGGATTTGAACTGGGGACCACCTATCTCCCGATACCGGAAGGTACTGAAAGAAACGGTGAAGCTGTAGGTGGCGGAAACCTCTGGATTACCGAGGGACATAGCGACGAACAGTTGGAAGCCGCGGTAACGTTTGCCCTCTGGATGAGCAACGTCGAGAATTCCATCCGCTGGCATAAAGGCACTGGGTACTTCCCGATAAGAGAGAGTGCAGTGGACATTCTCGACAGAGAAGGCTGGTTTGATGAGTCACCGAACTCGGGAACGGCGTTTGATCAATTGCTCGATACCAAGACCAATCCCGCAACTGCAGGTGCCCTAATTGGTCCCTTCCGTCAGGTAAGGAATATAGTGACGGATGCATTTCAGGAAGTCATGGGCGGGACTTCAGTAGATGTTGCCCTGGAAGAAGCTAATGAAGAGGCGAAACAAGCCATCGAAGAATACCAGGAGGTTGCGACCTCTTAATTCGGCTTAGATTTTACCTCGAGTAACCCGGTTAACTGAAAATTAAATGGGCGGGGGAATTTTGCCCCGCCCATTTTTCACCCTATGGAGGTAAGAATGCGATCTAAATACCCCGGAAAGATATTGCCCTTAATTTTCCTTGCCCCAACACTAATCGTAAGCTTTTTGTTCCTTTACTATCCTGCCGGAATGAGCTTCCGGTTAAGCCTTTTCAAAACCCTTTTCATGGGCAAAAAGAAGGTATTTAACGGTTTAGGAAATTTTGTTTCTCTGTTTACCTCGCCGGAATACCTCGGTGTAGTTGGCAAGAGCTTTATCTTTTCCTTCAGCGTCGTTGTTGGAGGGCTGGTAATTGGTCTCGGTATCGCACTGCTGGCAAACAGGAAGGTGCGGGGAGCTAGGCTCTACCGGACGGGCCTGATCTGGCCCTATGCCCTCTCCCCGGCAATAGCCGGAACAATCTGGCTCTTTCTGTTTAACCCAAATACGGGGATGCTGACCTATATTATGGAGTTCCTGTTCGGGATCAAACCGGACTGGCTCGCCAGTGGTCCGTTATCCATGTTCATGGTCATCGTGGCGGCCACGTGGAAGAACCTTGGCTACAATATAATTTTCTTCCTTGCTGGACTACAGAACGTCCCCGGTGAATTGTTAGAAGCCGCCGACGTCGACGGGGCAAACGTATTCCAGAAGTTCTTGCACGTGACCCTCCCACTTCTTTCCCCGACGATTCTCTTTCTCGTCGTTATGAACATGATATATTCGTTTTTCCGGACGTTTGCCCTGATTGATATAATGACGCAGGGAGGGCCGGCAGGTGCGACCAACATCATGATCTTCAACCTGTACCGGGATGCTTTCAATTACTTCAAATCCGGTATGGCGGCCTCCCAGTCGCTGTTGCTTTTCGTGCTGGTGGCAATCCTGACCTTCGTCCAGTTTAAGACTTCCGGCAGGGGGGTGTATTACGGTGGTTAGTCCCAAGATGAGAGATAAACTGGCCACGTTTTTCACCCACCTTTCCCTGATCGTACTGGTTCTGCTAATTGCTTCTCCAATTATCTTTGCCTTAATTGCCAGTACCCAGTCCACTTCGACGATTCTCAACTATCCCCCGGAGTTTCTTCCTGGCAACTCGATCGTCAGGAACTTCGCCGAAGCCTGGTACAACTATAATTTGGGTCGGTTGATGTTGAATAGCACGATAATTGCAATTGCCGTAACGGTAGGTAAGACAATCATCTCTCTATTTGCGGCCATGGCGCTCGTGTACTTCGATTTCCCCTTTAAGGGCCTTATCTTCGTTCTAATTTTACTTACTTTGCTTTTGCCGGTACCGGTCCGCATTGTATCTCTGTTCGAACTGGTTCGGAATCTGGGGCTGGCGGATACGTATTATGCCATGATTTTTCCGTTCTTTGCCAGCGCGACAGGGACCTTTTTGTTCCGTCAGCACTTTCAGTCAATACCGGATTCTCTGGCCGATGCCGCGCGGGTTGACGGGGCTGGGCCGCTTCGTTTCATGACCCAGGTCCTCGTGCCGATGTCGAGGAATACCATAGGTGCCCTGGCAGTGATCCAGTTCATCTATATGTGGAACCAGTACCTCTGGCCGCTGATAATCATGCAATCGGAGAATAAACAGGTGATTCAGCTCGGTCTGAAGATGTTGACCGGCTCCGGTAGGGCCGGAGTCAAGCCCTGGGGGCCGGCGATGGCCGGATCTATTATTGCCATGTTGCCGCCATTGCTTATATTCCTCCTCCTCCAGGAGCAATTCATGAAGGGTTTTGCCCTTAAAGAAGAAAAATAGGACCTGAGCTGTGCGGTTTTAACACCTAAACCAGAAGGAGAAGGGTTAAGTGTAAAGGATATTTTGCAAGCGGAACTCGGTCCAGCACCCAGATGAGCTTCGAAACCTGGCTCAAGAGTTTTTACCTGGCTACGGTATAGGCTGCCGGGCTCGTTTAATGGGAGATTATATTTCCAGGTTACTTTTCTCATCTGGGTGCTGGTTGAAGTTACGAGAGAGCAAGTTGGACTGAACTTTTTGGAGGTCACCAACTGGGTGAAGAAATTAAATTACTCAAACAGTAGTTAATTCACCTTTTATACTGACTTAGAAGTTGGTCTCGAGGGAGAGAATTGCACAACTTAGGTAGGAGTAAGTCTACTATATCTGTAGCGGATAACATCAGGAGTCTGGTTGATGGGTACAATTCAGTTCTGGAAGATCTTACTCGCTTTGACGGGTATCGCTTCCGTGGTAAGTATCGGTTTAGTCGAGGAGAATCCGGAGCGGGTTCGTAGCGTTAACGCTGCACTGGAGGGAAAGTTGTATTCCGAAGGTAGGACACTGAATATTGCTCATCGTGGGGCAAGGAGTATCGCCCCGGAAAACACCTTGATCGCCGCAAAAAAAGCCCACCAAGCTGGTGCTGATATGTGGGAAACCGACGTCCAGTTAACTGAGGATGATGAACTCGTTTTGATACACGACGACACGCTGGAGAGAACGACGGACGTCGAAGAGGTCTATCCCGAGAGGACGAGTTACCGGGTGGACGATTTCACGCTTGAAGAAATAAAACGGCTCGACGCCGGGAGCTGGTTCGTCGATACCGACCCTTTCGGAGAGATCGAAAGCGGTGACGTTTCCCGGTCCGATCTGGAAGAGTTTTCCGGGGTAAGAGTTCCGACTTTACGAGAGGGATTGGAGTTAACCAGGGAGCTTGGCTGGAAGGTTAACCTTGAATTAAAAACGATCGAAGGCCCTTTTTTAACTGTTCAGAAGCGTGTCGACTTTCTGGTAAAAGGGGTAATCTCTCTCGTTGAGGAGCTGGGTATGGAAAAGGACGTGATGCTTTCGTCTTTTGATCATTCACTGGTAAAGTTGGCCAGAGGGTTAAGCCCGGAAATACCGGGCGCGATCCTCGTAAAGGAACCTGAGTCAGGGGTCGTCGAAACTCTCCGGGCGAGCCGGGCAGAGATTTATAATATATCCGGAGAAGTCCTAAATGACGGGGGGCAGGGAATAAAAAACCTCAAAAAATTGAAAGAGGCGGGATCGGACTTCAAGGTGAATGTATGGACGGTAAATGAACCGGAAGATCTGATGGAGGTAGTTAATAGTCCTTATGTAGATGGGGTTTTTACGGATTATCCGGACCGGCTGGCCTCAATTATAGACAGTTAAAAAGTAAGCCGGTTTCGGAGGCCGTATTTTTTGGTAAACTTTTGGTTGCTTTGAGTTTTGATTTTTTTTCTTGACAATCCATTGAGTTTTTACTATGTTCTCTTTTGATTATGACTGATATTCTTGCCGAAGAGCGCCGAAGAAAGATCCTGGATCAGCTGGAAGCGGAGGGGACCGTCAAGACCTCCCAGTTAGCTAGTCTCTTTTCCGTGTCGGAAGTTACCATACGTCGGGATCTGGAAGTTCTGAAAGAGGAGGGTAAGCTCAAAAAGGTCCATGGCGGCGCCGTGGCAAACGAAAAGGACTTCGAATCCTCCTATCAGGGGGATACCATAACTTTTGAACCCTCTTTTCAGCAGAAGAGTGAGATCCACAGGGAGGAAAAAGAGGAGATTGGGGAGAAAGCCGCATCCATGGTCAAGGATGGCAGTTCGATTTTCCTGGAAACCGGAACTACTACGATGCAGATAGTGGATCATCTCGACGCTAAACAGGGGCTATCCGTACTGACGAACTCGCTCAATCACGGGCTAAAACTCTCCAAGATTAACGGTTTGGAGGTCTTGTTGACCGGTGGCAGGTTAAGGGCAAATACTTCTGCTCTGGTGGGGCCGATTGCGCGAAGATCGCTGGAGGAAATTTACGTTGATACTTTATTCATGGGTATAAACGGCATAACAATAGATCAGGGGTATACCGTTCCAACCGTACAGGAGGCTGAGATGTCGCGTGAGGTCACCGGTATAGCCAATGAAGTAGTTATCGTGGCGGATTCTTCCAAGTTCGGCAAGGTTAGCCACGCAAAGGTGGCCGAAATCGACGGTGCTCACGCCGTAATCACTGATGACAAGGTCGATGACTCCTACCGAGAAGCTTTTGCTGACATCGGTGTGGAATTAATTATCGCATAACTGGAAGTTTGGTTTTATTTTTAAGATTTTACTTGTCGTGTCACATGATGCCTGTTAACATGTAGGTGATAAAATGGTTGATTATCTTGATGGAGAAGGCGTCGAAAGAGAGTCCGTCAGCAGAATCATAATCCGCCGTATCCTGAAGTACATCAAAAAAGCCGACCTTGGACCGGGGGACAAACTTCCTTCGGAAAACGAACTCATGGAAAAGATGGGTGTCGGCCGCTCCTCCATTCGCGAGGCCTTACACGCTCTCGTAACTGTCGATATTCTCGAGACCAAACCCGGAAAAGGCTACTACGTGAAAAGGAAATCGAACATCTTTTGCCTGCCCGGGGGAAGCGATCTGACCGAGATCCTGGTGGAAGAACAGGATTTCATGTCCCTCGTGGAAGTCAGGAAGATCCTCGAGAAGAAGACCGCCGAACTTGCAGCCCGCAGGGCCACCGACGAAGACATAGAGAAGGTCAAAGGGGTGATGTCGGACATCAGGGAGGCCGCTGATCAGGGTAAAAACATCTCCGACGTTACCGTCAATTTACACCTGGCTCTGGCAGAAGCCACAAAAAACCCGATTATGGTTCAGCTGCTGGAAAAAGTAGTCCCGATGATCGTCACCAAGGCCCGATTGATGGAACTCCCGCCGGAAAAAGACGTCGAGATTCACACCGGGGTGGCCGAGGCACTTGAACGAAGGGACGAAGAAGCTTTGAAATCATGGGTCGAAGAACACCTGAATTACCTGAAAGATCGGTTTATCGATAAGGTAGAGAAAGGGCAAACCGGTGAAGAGACCAATCTCTGATGGAGGTGGTAACGGAGCTGGAGCTGATCCGAATGAGTTTTCTCTTGCATTAACAGCGGAAGAAACCCTAACTTGAGCTCTCAACCAATATTTTTACGAGGTGAAAGAAATGCATAAGAAGTTAGCACTTTCATTAGTATTTACCCTGCTTTTTGCTGGCCTGCTGGCATCTGGATTTACCGCCCGAGCACAGAGCGGAAAACCGGTGGAAGCGGTAATGGTTCCGACCGGAAGTCTGACTCCTGGCTTCCTGAATTCAAATTCAGGCGGTAACATAGCGAGCGCAGTTTACGACTATTTATTCAGAGTTACTGAAGACAAGAAGACGGAACCTTCATTGGTTAAATCGTATGAAATCATGGATGATTCGACCGTCTGGACGATGGAACTTCGCCAGGACGTTACCTTTCACGACGGTTCCAGCCTGACGGCAGAAGACGTCGTGTTTACCTTCGAAAGACTCATTGATCCCGACGTTGGAAGTGCGATGCTCGGGATTTTTGGTCCACTGATTGATAAGGTCGAAGCCGTCGACGAGTATACGGTCAAGTTCCATCTGAGCCGTTCCGACGCCAATTTCCACAAGAAACTCACCGACTCGAATGCCGCTATTCTTTCCTCCGATTACAACTACGAGGAACGTGGTGACACCGAACCCATGGGAAGCGGTGCATTTAAAGTGGATAACGTCGTTCCGCGAGAGAGAGTAGTCACTTCCGCCAACGAGGACTACTGGGTCGATGGTGCTCCGAAGATCGACCAGCTTACTTTCCTCATGGTTCCTCAGAAGGAGACGGCCGTCAGGATGCTTTCGTCCGGTCAGGCCGATATCGTTTCCGACCTGAGTCCGGATCAATACCTCCGGTTGCAGCGCGATAGCAACGTCAAAGCACTCAACGAGCAGTACGCGGCACCGGTAATGATCGATTTGAATACCGAGCAAGAACCGTTCAACGACCCCAAGGTAAGAAAAGCACTGGCATTCTCGATAGACAGGAAGAACTTGCTTGAATCGGCTGGATACGGTCTCGGCACCGTAGGCAACGATACTCTAATCCCGTCCTGGCACGAGTTCTATGATAAACTGGGTGGAGTCAGGCAAAGAGATGTGGAGAAGGCAAAACAGCTGCTGGAAGAAGCCGGCTACTCCGACGGGGTAAACGTTACACTCTACTGCGGTTCGAATATCCCTCCGGTCCTGGACGTCGCTTTGACCGTTCAGGAAATGGCCAGGTCCGCTGGGTTTAACATCGAACTGAATACGCTTCCCAGGGATCAGTATCTGGCTCAGTACTGGCTCCAGGTACCGATCTCCGCTACTCTGTGGGGCCACAGGCAGGACATTACTCAGCTGATAGACCAGTCGATGACCTGTGACGCCGACTGGAATGCCAGCCACTACTGTAATGAAGAGCTGGACGAGATGGTCGAGAAGGCAAGCGGAACCAAGGACCCGGAACAGAGACAGGAATACTTCTCCAGAATTCAGGAGATAATGCACGAGGACGTACCCGCAATAATCCCGATGTTCAAGGACTACCTTGGCGCGACTTCGACCAGAATCGAGGGTTTCTACCTGACACAGAACTGGATCAATGACTACAGGTTCATCGAGATGAGCAATTAGACTGACATGGAGCTTAACTTACAGGGTGTCCCGGCACAGGGGCACCCTGTATTTAGTCCCCTAGCAGAGGTGGAAGGTGGATAAGATGACCAAATTCATCGGCAAACGCTTGGCTAACATGGTTATCACGCTGTTCATAGCCTCAATTATAATATTTGCCCTGACGGAATTGATCCCCGGGGACGTTGCACAAATGATACTTGGTCAGTATGCCACTCCGGAAGCTCTGGAAGGGCTGAGGGCGCAGCTCGGACTGGACCAGCCTCCGCTGGTACGCTACGGGAACTGGATCTGGGGAGTTCTGCACGGAGACATGGGAACCTCCCTTAGTATGCAGGGCGTTTCAGTGGCCTCCATTTTGCTGCGTCGAGGCCTCAACTCCCTTTTCCTTGCCGTCTGCGCGACGGTTTTTCTCGTTCCCCTGGCTCTATTTCTTGGAGTGGTGGCCGGGCTGAAGGAGGGAAGCTGGCTGGATCACTTTATTTCGACTTCTTCCCTTGTGGCCCTATCGATGCCGTCCTTCATCTCGGGTACGTTCCTGGTTCTGATTTTTTCAATCTGGCTCGGCCTCTTACCGGCCACGAGTTCTATTCAGCCTGATGCAAACCTGTTTGCGGTTTTTCCCAGGCTGATATTACCCATAATAACGGTGTCCCTGGTGTTACTGGGTTACGTGGCTCGCATGGTCAGGGCGAGCGTCATAGATGCCTCACACGCGGATTACGCCCGGACGGCTACTCTAAAAGGGCTGCCTCAGTACAAAGTTATCTGGCACATTCTCAGGAACGCTCTAATGCCTACGGTAACAGTTATAGCTATGAATCTCGGCTGGCTGATCGGAGGTCTTGTGGTCGTAGAAACGTTATTTGCCTTTCCCGGTCTCGGCCGGCTCATATATACATCCATTCAGAGACAGGATATACCTCTCATTCAGGCCAGCGTCCTGCTCACCAGCGCTGTCTACCTGGTTCTAAACCTGACTTCGGACGTAGTATACACGTTTCTCGACCCCCGGATACGTTATTAGACTGGTGATAGAGTGATGAATATAGAGGAAAGTAAAACCATTGGAGGTAACGAAACATGGAGCTCCTAACGAGAAAAACCGGTAACGCGTTTCAGGTAATCAACAGGCTGAGCAACTCTCGTCTGGGTGCCATAGGGATGTCGATAATACTTCTATGGGTGATTATAGCTCTCCTGGGACCGATGGTTGCCCCTTATTCTCCGACGGAGTATCACATACAGGACAGGTTTGAGGGACCGAGTTTCAGATACCCTTTCGGCACGGACAGGTTTGGTCGGGACGTACTGAGCCGCGTCCTCATTGGTAGCAGGTCGATAATGATCCTGGCAAGCTCCGCCACAGCACTTAGCCTTCTGCTCGGCAGTTCCATAGGGCTGATTACCGGCTACCTGGGGGGGATGGTGGACGAGATAATCATGCGGTTGATGGATATCCTGATGTCCTTTCCCGCGCTGCTGTTTGCCATGCTTATTCTGGGGATATTTGGCCCCAGCACTTTTGGGGTTATAGTGGTTATTGGCCTGGTATACGCCCCTCGAATAGCTCGGGTGGCCAGGAGTGCCGTGCTGGAGGTCAAGGAGAAGGAATTTATCGAGGCGGCCAAGGTTCGCGGTGAATCGAACCTCTACATCATGTTTGCCGAGTTGCTTCCCAATATATGGGGACCACTCGGTGTGGAAGCTTCGGTCAGGTTTGGTTACGCGATCTTTTTGAGCGCTTCTCTCGGTTTTCTCGGTCTGGGTGTTCAGCCGCCGACACCGGATTGGGGGTTGCTGATGAAGAACGCCCAGTCGTACATAACTACTGCACCCTGGATGGCCGTGTTCCCGGCCCTGGCGATTGCTTCGCTGGTCGTGGCCGTTAACTTCCTTGCCGACGCCATACGGAAATACGAAGCGGGAGAACTCTAATGGAGGGACGAGATGAGTGAACTAAGGAGTGCGCCTGATTCGATTCTCGATATAAGAGATCTGGTGGTGAGTTACGAAACCCGGACCGGCGACCTGACTGCCGTCCGCGGGGTCAACCTATCGGTAGAGAAAGGCAAGACCCAGGGAATAGTCGGGGAATCCGGATGCGGGAAAAGTACTCTGGCTTTCGCGATAATGGGCTACCTCGACCGCAACGGCAGGATAGAGAGCGGTCAGATCCTGCTGGACGGCGAGGATATATCCGATAAACCGGAAAGCTGGATGAGGAATATCTGGGGCAAGGAAATCAATATAGTCTACCAGGATCCCTCGGCCGCGCTCAATCCTTCTATCAAGGTCGGCAAGCAAATCGGCGAAGTGCTGGAAACCCACGAGGGCCTGACCGAAGAGGAAGCCAGGAGCGAGTCGATAGATACCCTGGAAGAGCTGCAGATTTCGGATCCGGATATCGTCGTGGACAGCTACCCTCACCAGTTGAGCGGAGGGATGCGTCAGCGGGTCTGCCTGGCCATGGCTCTTGTCTCCCAGCCAAAGTTGCTGGTCATGGACGAACCGACGACCAATCTGGACGTGACGGTGGAGGCAAAGATACTTGATATCATCAAGGACCTGAAGGAGGAGTTCGAGACGACTATCCTCTACATTACTCACGACCTGGGCGTCGTCTACGAGGTTAGTGACCGTTCGGGCGTGATGTACGCCGGGCAGTTCGTTGAGGAGGGGCCCACGGACGAACTGATTGGAAACCCGATCCATCCCTATACGCGGGGCCTGTTGCGCTCGGTACCGGAAGTATCAGCTGAGACGGTGAAAGGCAAACTGCGGCCTGTTGAAGGTTCCGTTGTCGAACTGGACGACCTGCCTTCGGGGTGTAAGTTCAATCCCCGCTGTCCCTACAGGACGGAAGAGTGTACCGGGACTGAGCCGGAATTCCGGGATTTTGACCGTGATCGATACGTTCGTTGTTACGAAGCGGAAAGGGTTGCGGAGGACCGTTACGAAAAAGTCGTAGAGTCATCCGAGGAAAGCTACGAATCTTCCGGGAGCGGCGGTCTGGAAATACTTGAAGCGGAGGAGGTAAAGAAGTACTTCGGGGAGACCAGCTCAGGTTTCTTTAGTCTGGAGGATACCGATGAGAGGGTAAGGGCCGTAGACGACGTAAGTTTCGAGCTGGACGAGGGGAATACCCTCGGCGTCGTGGGGGAATCCGGCTGTGGTAAGAGTACCCTCGCCCGGACGATTATCGGACTGGAAGAGATAACTGAGGGCCAGATTTCAATGGATGATAAAGATATTTCCGTTCCGATAGAAGGGAGGGAGCCGGAGGTTCTCAAGCAGATCAGGATAGTGTTTCAGGACCCCCGGGCCACTTTAAACCCGAAGCGAACTATCAAACAGGCGATGATGCGGCCGATTCAGCTGGCGGGGGCAAACCGCGAAGAAGCACTTAACAAGACTCAGGAGCTTCTCCAGGCAGTGGATCTCGGCCCGAGCTACATGGACCGGCACCCGGATCAGCTCAGCGGCGGTCAGAAGCAGCGCGTCGCCATAGCACGGGCCTTTGCCAGTCAGCCGGAACTGGTGCTCTGTGACGAACCGACTTCGAGCCTGGACGTTTCGATCCAGTCCTCGATAATAAACTTGCTGCTCGATCTTCAGGGAGACCTGGACACCTCTTTCATGTATATATCTCACAACCTGGCGGTCGTCAGTTATATAAGCGACTACATGGCAGTGATGTACCTGGGCAGGCTAGTAGAGGTCGGTCCGACGAACGAGATCCTGAACCCGCCCTATCATCCTTACACGGAAGCACTACTTTCTTCTGTTTCCGTGCCTGATCCGGATGTAGAACAGAAGCGGATCAGGCTAGAGGGTGCGGTGCCGAGTGCTCGTGACGTACCTTCCGGCTGCCGTTTCCACACGAGGTGTCCCAGGAAGATAGGGAAAATATGCGAGAAAGAGGAACCACCCACCCGCTCCGTCGGCGACGGCGAACATACGATTACCTGCCACATTCCGATCGAAGAGTTAAAGGAAGTGGAGCCGGTTCTGCAGAAGTAGGAGACCCGCCCGGATTCCACTCTTAATGATATTTTGAGAGACAGAGATAGTTATAATTTCGAACTCATGCAGACATCAGGAGGTCAGATTCTTTATGAAACAGGAAGACCTTGAGCAGAGAACTCAACAGGTGATGGGCGGCTACGGAGTTGAGAAAAGCGTGGCAAAGGATTCACTGCCGCCACCCATGGCACAGTCGGTAGCCCATCCGTTTGAAAGCGCTGAAAAGGCCGAGTGGGTCTTTGACACCGAGGCAAATTACGAGGAATACGGAGGGCTCCAGGGCTATATCTATACCAGGGAGAACAACCCGACGCTCGATATCTTCGAGGATAGGATAGCTCTGCTGGAGAACGGTGGAGGGGCGCTGGCGACGAGCTCCGGCATGGCCGCGATATCGCTGATAGCCACTTACGCGCTGGAAGCCGGAGACGAAATCGTCGTCTCAAACCATACTTATACTTGCTCTTTTGAGCTTTTTGCCCGAACTCTGCCGAGGTTTGGGGTGGAGACTAAAGTAGTTGATCGTCCGGGTGATTTCTCCCAGTGGGAAGAGGCCGTTACGGAAGACACCGAGTTCATGTTCGTCGAGACGCCGAGTAATCCCGTACTCTTCGTCGGTGATATAGGCAAGCTCGCAGGTTTGGCTGATTCCTTCGGGACGGATCTGATAGTGGACAATACCATAGCCTCACCCGTGCTGCAGAAACCCCTGGACCTTGGCGCGGACGTCGTTATCGAGTCCGTTTCGAAGTTCATCAGCGGCAACGGGACGGTTCTTGGCGGGGTGCTGGTCGGTGACGACAGGTTGATTCAGGGGATAAGAAGGCTGGAGTACATCCAGTACGGAAACGCGATGGCACCGTTCAACGCCTGGCTATCACTGCTGGGGCTGGAGACTCTGGACATGAGAATGGAGCGACACTCCGACAACGCCACGCAGGTAGCCGAATTCCTTGAGGACCACGATTCCGTCGAATCGGTGAACTACCCTGGACTGGAGAGCCACCCCAACCATAAGCTGGCCAAAAGACAGATGGACGACTTCAGTTCGCTTCTCTCGTTCGAGGTAGAGGGAGGGAAGCGGGAGGCATTTGATTTCCTCGACGGGCTGGAGCTAATTCCATACGCGACGCACGAAGGAAGTTCGCGCTCCGTAATATGCCATCCTGCCTCGACGATCTTCCACAGGCTGACCGACGCGGAACTGGAGGAAGCGGAGATAGGGAAGAACCTGGTCAGGTTATCCGTGGGGATAGAATCCGCGAGCGATATCATTGAGGACCTGGATCGAGCCCTCTCTGAGATGTAGATAAATAGATTAAACCTCAAACAAATCAGGAGTGATGAAATTGGGTATAAACGATCATTTTAACTACTGGAGCAGGCCAAAGCTAAAAGTTTTTTCGGAAAAACAGCACGAGCGGGTATTCCAGTCGGCCCTGGAGATACTGGAAAGGACCGGGACGGAGTTCCATTCCGAGGAAGCAGTTTCCATCCTGGAAGGGGCCGGAGCCACGGTGGTGGACGACAAGACGGTAAAGATACCACCAAGCATGGTGGAAAACGCGCTCGACAGCTGTGGTAAACGGGTCGTATTGAGCGACCGGAATCTCGACAGGAAGATCTTCCTGGAAGGGGATAATACGTATTTCGGCCCGGGCTCGGAGACGCCGAATACCATAGATCCTTATACCGGAGAACGCCGGACGTGTGAAAAGGAAGACGTAGTCAGGGCGGCGACCGTGGTCGACGATCTGGAGAATATAGACTTCGTAATGTCTTTTGCTCTGGCCAATGACGTGCCGAAGTACAACTCGGACGCCCACCACTTTGAAGCGATGGTCAAGAACACGACCAAGCCGATCGTATTCACTGCCTGGGATTTAGAAGGCCTGAAGTCAATTTATGAGATGAGCGTTGCCGTGGCAGGGGGCGAGGAGGAGTTCAGGACGAACCCGTTTATCCTGCTGTACGATGAACCCAGTTCGCCGCTTAAACACTCCAAAGAAGCAGTTGATAAGCTGATTTACTCCACCAGAAAAGGAATACCGATAATGTACGTTCCGACACCGTCCCTCGGGGCTGCCGGCCCGATCTCGCTCGCCGGAGCTTACGCGTTAACCGAGGCGGAGTACCTGAGCGGACTGGTCCTGACGCAGGCGGTAAAGGAAGGCTCTTCCCTCGTATTCGGCGGAGGACCGACCACGATGGACATGCAGACGACGGTATTCTCCTATGCCGCTCCCGAGACCATGCTGAGTCTCGTCCTGCGGAAGGAGGTCGGTTCGTTCCTTGGCGTGCCAGCGTTCAATGCCGGTGGCTTCACCGATTCAAAGGAGATCGACCAGCAGGCAACTATGGAAATGGCCAACTCCCTCAACTACGCCGCATTAGCCGGAGGTAACCTGGTTCACGACGTGGGCTATCTGGAGTCCGGCATGACTTCCTCACTTGAACTGCTGACTATCGCCAACGAGGAAATCTCGATGATAGACCGCTTCACCCAGAGCGTCCAGGTCAATGAGGATACGCTTGGCGTAGAGGAGGTCGACGAAGTCGGTCCGGGCGGAAACTACCTCACTTCGTCCACCACGATAGAGAGGTTCAAGGACGACATATGGTCCCCCGAACTCGTCGACCGTCAGGTCCAGGAAAGCTGGGCCGAAGACGGTGAGACCACAATGAGGGAAAGGGCGAGGGACAAGGTAATTGACATTCTGGAAAACCACGAACCCGAAAGTTTGCCGGAGGACGTCTCGAAAGAATTGGACGAGATAGTGGATAAGTACGAAGAGGACCGTTCTTAGCTCCCACGGGAATTTCGGTTAATCCAGGGCTCTCGAAGCCTGGTTCCGCGAGGGGTGTAGTTCCGACCGGGGCTATTGAGCTGACGAATACTTCAAGTCCAGAAGTTATACGGAGGGGAAATTATTTCTATAAAAGAGGCCAGAAAGGATATTGACTTAACGTCGACCATGAACCAAAACGTAGCCGGCCTTCAGCCGGAGGGCGCCTACAGGGTTATGTCCAAGGCGGAAAGGCTGGAGGAAAACGGCAGGGACGTGGTCCACCTGGAGATAGGCCAGCCCGACTACCCGACCTTTCCAAACATAACCCTGGCCGGGGTCAAAGCCCTGGCTGAGGGAAAGACCGACTACAATCCTTCACGGGGGGTACGGGAACTGAGGGTTGCGGTGGCAAATAAGGTAAGCGAAAGCAGGGGTACGGAAGTGACCCCGGAGGAGGTCGTAATCGGGCCCGGAGCCAAGCCCCTGTTGTTCTTAACCACGATAGCTTTGCTGCAGGAAGGCGATAGGGTCCTTTACCCGGACCCGGGCTTTCCCACCTACCGGTCGATGATCGAGGTGGCGGGTGGTGAACCGGTTCCCTACCACTTTCAGGAGGAGGAGGACGGTTTCCGGATAGACATGAACGAACTTTCTAACTCCCTGACACCGGACACCAGGCTCCTGTTGCTTAATACCCCGGGTAACCCTCTTGGCAACGTCATTACAAAAGGCAGCTTAAATACGATAGGGGATCTTTTGCGGGACACCAGTACCGCCGTCCTTTCGGACGAGATCTACTCGGAAATGCTTTACCGGGGGCACGAACACGAAACCATCTTGACCCGGCCCGGGATGAAGGAAAGGACCGTGATGGTGGACGGCTTCTCCAAGACCTATTCCATGACGGGCTGGCGGCTTGGATACGCAGTGATGCCAAAAGAGCTTGCCCGAAAGATGGGTTATCTTTTAACCCACTCTGTAGGCTGTACGGCCACCTTTACCCAGTATGCCGGTATAGAGGCCCTGGAAGGTCCCCAGGGTGAAGTAAAGCGTAACCTGGCCAAATTGGAAGAAAAGAGGTACGAGCTGGTAGATGGCCTGAATGGTATACCGGGGGTAAGCTGTTCTAAACCAAAAGGTGCCTTCTATGCCTTTCCGGACGTAAGCGATTTCCGGATGGACGAAAAGGAGATGGCCGACTACCTGCTGGAGGAGGCCGGAGTAGCCGTTCTCCCCGGAACCGCCTTCGGAGAAGGCGGAGAAGGCTACCTAAGGCTCTGTTATGCCAGCCCCCGTTCCGAACTGAAGAAAGGACTGGAAAGGATCGAAGAAGCGCTTTCCGGTCTGGAGAGAGAATAATTTACACAGAGGAGGTATGGATATGTCCGATAGAGAGAAAATCAACATAAACTACCTATACGAGAAGAAGGAAAAAGGAGAGAAGATCTCCTGGCTGACCGCCTATGACTACCCGACCGCTTTATACGAGGAAAAGGCGGGCATCGAGATGATCCTGGTCGGTGATTCCGGCGGAATGACACTGCTCGGTTACGACTCGACTCTGCCCGTATCCATGGACGAGATGGCCGTGATGACAAAGGCAGTTACCCGGGCTACCGACACGACCTTCGTCGTAGGCGACATGCCCTACATGAGCTACCAGCCGAGCGACGAGAAAGCGATAGAAAGTGCCGGCAGGTTCATGGGAGAGTGCGGGACCGAC
>CAZWZR010000009.1:0-20391 GCA_964638365.1 uncultured Thermotogae bacterium
ACTTAAATGGAATTAAGGCTTAAAACCGATCTCCTCGTTCCGTTTTTAGTAGTAGGGACTGATTACCGGCCGCTGCTGATTTCCCCAGGTGTCGAAATAAGTGACTGGAGCTTTTCGGAGGGTGCACCGGATTCTTCTTCAGGGATGTTGTAGTCCTCTTTTACCCTTCCCACGATTCCCTGAACCAGACGCCTTGAATCATCCGAAAACCTTTCACATATGGTCAACAACCGAGAAGTGGCTTCTTTTAACTTTTCTCGGGAGACTTTACCTTTTTCCATAAGCGGTTCCAGTTCTTCCATGGCGAAGTCCGAAAATTCCGTCGTCGTCCCGGGTAGTTCGATTGTCTTTAGCTGGTTTTCCAGGCCATTTAGCCCGTTTATGATTCGGCGGTCGGTAAGAGTGGTATCCTCGCGGAATCGGTAGTAAATAAGAGTTTCCAGGATCCCGATTGCTTCAACCATCTCTCTTTGCTCGTCCTCAAGCAGGTCCTCGTTTTCTTCCACCCAGGTGTCCCGGTAAGGCTCGGCCTGCTTTGACTGCTGAAATTCCTCGTGTTTTTGGAAGTAGCGGCAGTCCGGCGGACAGCTGATATCAACTGCCCTGTGCTCTCCACAGCACCTGCTGCAGATCATTCCCCCTAAAGCCGGACACTCCCTTTCGCCCTTTCGCTTTCCACAGTAAACGCACTTCTCGGACACGAATTACTCCACCCCCAATTTTCCACTATCCACCAGTTGTTCTACCTTCTCCCTTGCCCATCTGTCAGTCCGTTTTAACTCATTCAGATCGGGTTTTTCCAGAGGGTTCATCTCTTCAAGTACGAGCTTTAACCCCCTGGCTATATCTCCAAACTTGATCCTTTCAGCCAAAAATTCCTCGATCAGGGCCTCATCGGCCCCGTTGACTGCGGCAGGCCTGTTTCCTCCGGCCTTCCCGGCTTCCACGACTGTTTCGAAAGCGGGATATCTCTCGTTCTCCAGTTCGCTGAATTCCAGTTTTTTCAGTTCAGTCAGGTCCAGCCGTTCGTAATCGTTTTCCCTCCGGCTTGGGTAGGTCAGGGCGTACTGTATGGGAACCTTCATGTCCGGTGGGCCGATCTCACCGACCATTGAGCCGTCTTTAAACTGTACAAGGGAATGGACGATCGATTGAGGGTGAATGACGGCACTGATCTTCTCGTAAGGGACGCCAAATAACCAGTGCGCTTCGATTACTTCCAGACCCTTGTTTACCATTGAAGCTGAGTCACAGGTTATCCGGTTACCCATATCCCAGTTCGGATGATCCAGAGCTTCCGATGGTGTCGCTTCGGATATCTTCCCCAAAGGAGTGGAAAGGAATGGACCACCGGAAGCAGTTATCACCAGTTTTTCGATTTCCTCCCTTCTACCCGATTCCAGCGCCTGAAAGATAGCATTGTGTTCGCTATCTATCGGTAAGAGCTCAGTCCGGTGGTTTGCGAGTTCCTCTTTCACGAGCTGGCCGCCGACAACGAGTGATTCCTTGTTCGCAAGTAGTACCCTTTTCGCGTGTCCGATCGCTTCTAAAGTAGGTTCCAATCCGGCGAAGCCGACCAGGGAATTGACTACGTATCCGTCTTCTAAGAACGAAGCTAAGTAGTTTAGCCCCTCATTTCCAGTCCTGATTTCCAGTTCCCCCGGTAGGTCTCTGGATAGCTCTTCTTTTTCCCGTTCTCCCTTTACGGACACTACGTCCGGTTCAAATTGCCGTATCTGGCGGGAAAGTAAGTCCGTACTTGTACCGCAGGCAAGCCCCCTCACGTTGAAATCGACACAAGATGTATCGTTTAGGGACTCAATTACTTCCAGGGTCTGTGTGCCTATTGATCCGGTGGATCCGAGTATAACTACGTCCTCAGACATGGTTTTCCTAAGAAATCCCGGCCGGTAGTGCTGCCTGGTCCAGTATTTCTTCCAGTTCGTCCCCTTCCAGCTCTTCTATTTCGATTAGCTTTTCCGCAAGATCGTTGAGGACTTCCGTGTTGTTATCAAGTATTTTTCGAGCTTTGCCGTGGCAGCCTTCCACTATGCTGCGTATCTCCTTGTCCACCAGAGAAGAGACCTCCTCGGAGTGCTCGTTGCTCTTCACGATCTCCTCTCCCAGAAAGACGTTGCCATTGTCCTGTCCCAGGTTGATCGGGCCGAGTTTTTCACTCATGCCGTATTCTACGACCATTCGTTTTGCGATATCGGTGGCTTTCTTAAAGTCATCCTGAGCCCCGGTTGTGACCTCTTCGTAAACTAGCTCCTCTGCGGTTCGGCCGCCAAGTAAAGTTGTTAACTTGTCCAGAAGTTCCGATTTGGAAACCAGGAATTTTTCCTCAAGAGGGAGCTGTAGAGTAAACCCTAGAGCCCCGTTGCTCCTCGGCACTATGGATATCTTATGAACCGGGTCGGCGTTTGGAAGTAGTTTTCCTATAAGAGCGTGACCGGATTCGTGGTAAGCGATCTTCTCCTTTTCGTCATCGCTGATTGCCATACCCTTGCGCTGGACTCCGGCAATTACACGATCTACTGACTGCTCGAAGTCCGTCATTTCCACTTTATCCTTCCCCTTTCGACCGGCCAGCAGCGCAGCTTCGTTTGCGAGGTTTTCCAAATCCGCTCCGACAAAGCCGGGTGTGCGGCGCGCTAGAACCTCCAGGTCGACGTCTTCGGCTGTTTCCTTGTCCTTTGTATGAAGATCCAGAATTTCCTCCCTTCCCTTGATATCGGGTGAGGGGACGGTAATCTTCCTATCGAACCTTCCCGGGCGCAGCAGTGCCGGGTCGAGAACGTCCGGTCGGTTGGTCGCGGCGAGGATTATTACTCCCTCGTTGGGATCGAAGCCGTCCATCTCGGAGAGTAGTTCGTTCAGCGTCTGTTCCCTCTCGTCGTGCCCGCCTCCTATACCGGCTCCCCGTTTTCGGCCGATGGCGTCCAGTTCATCGATAAAAATGATCGACGGTGCGTTCTCTTTGGCTTTTTCGAACATATTTCGCACCCTGGAAGCACCTACCCCGACAAACATTTCGACGAAGTTGGAGCCACTGGTCTGGTAAAAAGGTACGTCCGCTTCACCGGCAATTGCACGGGAGAGTAACGTCTTCCCGGTACCGGGAGGTCCGACCAGTATCATTCCTTTTGGAACCTCGGCACCGAGTTTTTCGAACCTCTCTGGGTTCTTGAGGTATTCTACAATCTCTTCGACTTCTTCTTTTACCTCTTCGACTCCCGCAAAGTCGTCAAATGAGACCTCCGAAAACTCTTTGTTGACCAGATCCGCCTTGCTTTCCCCAAAGTTCAGTGCATTATTGCCCTGCATCCTGCGCATCATAAATATCCAGAGCCCAATGATCAGCAGCACGGGCAGCAGTGATATGAGCAGGGAGAAGAACCAGTTGCTGTCAGATGCCTCCTCGAAGCTTATATTGACTCCTTGAGACCTCAATTTATCCAGGTAATCAGTTGATTCCGTGGGCCCCCTCGTCACGAAAGAGCCGCCGCTCTTGTAAGTCCCGCTAATCATCCCACCTTTTATGGTAACCTCGAGGATGCGTTCATTTTCAACCTGGCGGAGGAACTCCGTATAGCTGATTTCGTCCTGGGCAGAAGGGGAATTGAAAAGGGTTTGAAATAGGATTAGTGATAAAATAATAGCCCCGACGATCAGAGCTATGTTACGAAAGTTATTGTTATTATTGGGGAAGTTAAACTGACCCCCGTCGTCTCTGTCATCGTTTCGATCCGGATCTTCTCCCTGACGATCCGGTCGGTTAAAGTCATTATCGAAGTTGTTATCCTCGCTCAATTAAACTCACCTCTTAACTCAGGAATTTTACGACAGGAACTGAGTATTCTCAAGATTGCAAGACGATTAAGGCTATTGAACTGGGATAGAAAAAACAAAGTTCTAACTTATTACTGATGGTGGAGGGTCACTTTCCTAACTGTCTGTCTTATCGAACTGTCCGGTCGATTGGCAGTCCCGAGGGGATTCGAACCCCTGTCGCCGGGATGAGAACCCGATATCCTAGGCCACTAGACGACGGGACCATATTCTGGCTGGGAGAGGAGGATTCGAACCTCCACTAACGGGTCCAGAACCCGCCGTCCTACCATTAGACGATCTCCCATAAATCAACATAATTATACGGAAGTCCATTAGTAGATCAATAGATACCTAGGGCGGGCGTCCGGTTAACTCATTTTAGTTCACAAGGTACCGAACTTTGGGATAGATAAGGTATCTATCCAAACCACCAGCGCACCTCATTCTTCAAAAGGCGGTGCTGGAAGCCCGGTCACGCCCGGCCCGACTGTGAGATGGTTTTATTTGCACGAGAGGTGTCTTTTTTTGTTTGATTTTGTCAATTCGGGGACTTTCGATTATAATTTTTCGCAAGTTGAATATGAAAAAAGGAGGGACAATGGGTAACAAATTCGGACCCGTCGTGTCAGGGAAGTTCTACCCGGAGGAAAGGGAAAAGCTAATCGACCGGATCGAGAGTTGTTATGCTGATCAATACGGTCCCGGGGAGGTATCATCCCCGGTAGATGACGAACTGGAAGACGATCTCGGAATAGTAGCTCCACACGCTGGATACAAGTTCTCCGGCCCGATTGCTGCGTACGCTTATAAGTGGCTGGCAGAGCATGGCAGGCCTTCAAGGGTTGTAATAATAGGTACCAACCATTCCGGTTTCGGTCCGTCGGCCGCGATTGCCCAAGAAGGAGTCTGGGTGACGCCCATGGGCGAGGTGGAAATCGACGAGGGGCTGGCTCGTGATATAACGGATAAGAGCTACGAGCTAAAGCAAGGAACCGCCGCCTTTTCCCGTGAGCACTCAATAGAAGTCCAGCTTCCTTTCCTTCAGCATCTCTGGGAGGAATTGGGGACGGACTTTTCCTTTGTCCCGATCTGTCTCAAGGATCAGAGCTCCGCTATCGCCGGAGATGTTGGGGCCGCTGTCAAAGAAGCCGCCCCGGAAGGAACTCTCGTTGTGGCCAGCACGGATTTTACTCACTACGAATCGCAGGAAAACGTGGAGAAAAAGGACCGCCGGGCGATAGAGTCCATAATTGAAATGGACGTGGAAGGTTTCTACGAAGATATCTCGGAATACGGGATCTCGATCTGCGGGTACGGCGCTATTGCTTCCTTAATGGCTTTTGCGTCGGCTCGCGGCCTCGAGCCGGAGGAGTTGAGGTACGCCACGTCCGGGGAAGTGTCGGGTTACGGAGAGGAGGTCGTAGGTTACAGTGCAATCGGATTCGACTGAAGGCCAGATGTTGTATTCAATGACGGGTTACGGCGAAGGGAAGGAAGAACTGGATGGAAGAACTATAGAGGCGACTATCAGGACTTTTAATCATGATGGGATATCGATCAAGATCCGGGGGTTAAGTGAAGACCAGGCCACCGGCCACAAGGCAGAAGAGTTCATAAAAGATTCTTTTCCCCGGGGAAGAATAGAAGTACAAATAGGTATGGAAGAGACGAGCGGACTCGCCCCGGAGGAACTCGACAGGGAAGCGATAAGAGAGAGCTTTACCAGTCTTTCCGACCTGGCTGCTGATCTTGGGTTGATAGAAGGGCCTACGCTCGGGGACCTTATCGAGCTGGATCTTTTGAAGACAAAGGCCCCTTATAAGGATGCCTGGCCGACCGTGAAAGAGGCCCTTGAAGAGGCAATTACCAGTACCCTGGATGCCCAGAAGCGGGAAGGCGATGCCATCAGGGAAGATCTGCTGGAATACCTGGGCGAAATCGATCGCCGTTTGGCGGCGGCCGAGGAAGAAGTACCGGAAGTAGTGCGCCAGTACAAGAGAGATCTGCAGGGAAGGATTGACGAACTCATGGACGAAGGGGGACAGCTCGAGGATAGGGAACTGGAAAAAGAAGTGGCAAAGTTTGCCGACAAGGTCGATGTAAACGAGGAGATTTCTCGGGCGAGAACGCACGTGGATTCTGCCAGAGAAACCCTGGAGGATGGTGGAGTGGTCGGAAAAAAACTCAAGTTCATTACTCAGGAACTCCAGAGGGAGATAAACACGCTGGGAGCCAAGTCCAAAGATGGGGGTATCCAGGGTGAAGTAATAGAGATGAAACTCGCCCTGGAAAAATTCAAGGAACAGTCCCGAAACCTTGCCTGATAGCGGAGGTAGTTTGGGCCCGGATATCGGCAAAACAAAAAGGAAGTTTTGAAAATCGAAGGAGACAATTGTGAGGTTAGATTCGGATATAACGTTTGAGGATTATCGTCGTCAGGGTATTTTTTTCGTGGTTACCGGACCTTCTGGTGTAGGTAAGACAACCGTCATGGAGCGGCTGCTCGAGGCAGACGAAGGTCTTACCTATTCCGTTTCTCATACGACTCGAGACCCAAGGCCGAATGAAGTCCACGGCGAGGACTACTATTTCGTTGATGAGGAAGAGTTCGAGCGGGTAAGGGCCCAGAGTGGATTTATCGAATGGGCAGAGATTTACGGTGATTATTATGGGACCTCGCGGGAGGAAGTCGATAGGATCCGCCGTGAAGGGCTGGACCCGTTTCTCGATATCGATGTTCAAGGAGCGGAGCAGCTCAGGGACGATTCCGAGCTGGATGCAGTATTCGTATTCCTTGCACCCCCTTCGCTGGAGGACCTTGAAAAGAGAATATCCCGAAGAGGGTCTGAAAGCGAGGAACGGATGAGGGAGCGGCTTCGCGTTGCCGGGGATGAGATTACCAGAATTCCGGAGTTCGACTACCTGGTGGTCAACGACGATCTGGAAGTAACGGTTTCGCAGCTTTATTCGGTCGTGAGTGCGGAGAGGCTAAAAGTATGAGTTTAAGGGGTGCCAGTTGGGGATAGAGGGGATAGGAGTGGATCTGGTGTCAGTGGAAAGGTTAGAGGGAATTGTTGAAAGATGGGGTGACGAATTCCTTTATCGGGTTTTTACCGAGAGGGAAAGGGAATACAGTTTATCGAGAAAAAGAAGGTACGAACACCTGGCAGGAAGGTTTGCCGCAAAGGAATCGGTGGTTAAAGCAGTAGGGCGAAAGTTACCCTGGCGAGGAATAGAGATAGTTACCGAAGAAAACGGAAAACCGTACGTGCGACTTGACATTGAGAATGGAAGTATTACTGATGGAACCGATATTCACGTCTCTATCGCCCATACCGAAGAATATGCAATTGCAATGGCGATGATGGAGCGCGGCGCTTGATCTGTATTTGCTACAACTATACTTTTCTCTCTTCTCCCCGAATCAATCGGACGATGTTGCCCCTATGCGTAAAGAAAATTAAAGAGACAAGGGCTAGAGAAACCCAGAGCAGAAACCCTGGCCCCCTAAACACGTAAAAAACTACCGGAACGGAAGAAATTGCTACCAGTGAGCTCAGGCCCGCTATATTCCAGGTGGAAAAGAAAAGGACCCAGATGACGGCGAATACGAGACCGGCAGGCCAGCTGGCGAAGCTAACCACCCCCAGCGAAGTGGCTACCCCTTTGCCACCGGAAAAAGATAAGAAAGGGTTGAATACGTGGCCTAAAACGGCCAGAAAACCTATTGGCAGTGGCAAAGCCAGTTGCTGAACTAAAAATACGGCCAGAATACCCTTCCCCACGTCCAGGATTAGTGCCAGTGCACCATAACTTTTTCCGCAGACCCGGGAGACATTTGAGGCTCCGGGGTTACCGGAGCCGTGCTGCCTGATGTCGGTGTTCAGGAATACCTTCGGTACAATAAAACTGAAAGGTATTGCACCGAGGAGGTAGGACGCCAGCGAAGCTAGAAGAAGTAGAGCTAAACTGCCGGACATTCAGTGTTTAGAGGCCCTTATCTTCCAGGTGTTCTCGCATAGAAATCGTTTCGTGACCGCTTCCTTCGTCCTCCGAATCTCCTTCCTGGGTGGAATCGGATTTTTCCTCTTCCAGTACCCGGATTGAGAGACGGACCTGGCGCTTCTCGTCGTTTATCCCGATGATCTTTGCTTCTACCTCTTCCCCTACATCCACGACGTCTTCAGGATCAGAAACCTTTTCCGGGGAGAGTTCCGAAACGTGAATCAGGCCCTCCACGTCGCTCGTGATTTTTATGAAGGCACCGAATTCCTTGATTTCGGAGATTTCGCCCTTGACTTTCGAACCCACGGAATAAAGGTCCTGAAACTCGTGCCAGGGATCCTTCTGAGCCTGTTTGATGCTTAGACTGATCCGACGGTCGTCCTTATCTACTTCCAGTACCTGTGTATTTACTTTGTCGCCCTCGGAAAGCATGTCACTGGGGTGATTTACGTGATCCCAGGAGAGTTCCGATACATGAACCAGACCCTCAACGCCCTCCTCAAGCTGGACGAACGCGCCAAAGTCAGTTACCTTAGTGACCTTACCGCTGACTTCAGTTCCGGGTTCGTATTCCTCTTCGATTCTTTCCCACGGGTCTTCCTGAGCCTTTCTAGCGGAAAGACTGATCCTCTGGTCTTCTTCGTCCACTTCGAGAACTTCTGCCTGAACGGTTTCCCCGACTTCGATTACCTCGTGTGGGTCTTCAGGGTAACCCCAGGAGAGTTCCGATATGTGGATCAAGCCTTCGACGTCTTCCTCCAGTTCGACAAAGGCGCCGAAGTCAGTAATGGATACTACTTCTCCTTCTACGGTCTTACCGACTGGATAGCGCTCGGATACACCTTCCCAGGGATTGGGCGTTAAGCGTTTAATGGAAAGGGATATCTTTTCTTCATCCCTGTCCATATCAATTACTTTGACCTCTACTGTATCCCCTTCTTCGTATTCATCCGGGGGAGCAGGCAGATCCTTCCAGCTAATTTCCGATCGATGGACCAGACCTTCGAAGCCGCCTATGTCTACGAAGAGGCCGAAGTCAACTTTCGACTTGATCTCCCCTTCCACGACATCTCCGACTTCCAGCTCGTCGAATATCTCGTCTATCTGTTTTTCCCTTTCTTCGTCTAAGTATTCCCGGCGAGATACGACTATATTGCGGTTCTTCCTGCTCAGCTCCAGAATTTTGAAGTTGAGTTCTTTTCCTTTGAGTTCGGAAATTACGCTGGGCATATCCGAACCAAGGTGTGAGCCCGGCAGGAATGCCTGGATTCCGTCCACGTTTACGTGGTAACCTGCACTCTTAACTTCTTCGGTAATAGTGCCGGTAATAGTTTCATCGTCCTTGAAGGCCTCTTCCAGTTCCCCTATTTTTCGCTCGTAAGCAGCCTGCTTTTCAGAAACGTAAATCGTGCCCTTTTCCTCGTCGATGTACGTAACCAGAACCTCTACCTCTTCACCAGGCTCGATCTCTTCTCTTTCCCGAAAAGGAGAAAGCTCAGTTTGTGGGAGAATACCCTCGGACTTGTAGCCAATATCTACCAGAATGTCCTTGTCCTCTACCTGAACGACGCTGCCGGTAATCGTATCGCCCCGGCTGTACGTCCTGACATCTGTCTCGTCAAATGCTTCTTCCATCTTGATTTTTTCTTCCATCAAACGACCACCTGTTGATTTGATTTTTGACAAATCCAACTTGACTCTTTGACTTAATCTACCAACTTGCCATAAGTTACAATATGATAAGCTTTCTCACTCTTTGAATCAACAGCTAAAATGAGATAAAATAGACTTCTAGCGGCTTTGAATCCGCTATAGGTGGGGTTAAAGTCCGTTAACTATATCCATCAACTTGCCGGTCAGGTTCTGGTAATTATCTCCCTTGAACTTTACTTCGGCCGAATCGTGCCCCCCGGTTTTATTCGAGAAGCCCTTTAAATCCTCGAGATCGAAGGGCTTGCCGATCTTCAATCGAGCGGGTGCAAAAAAGAAGGGATACTGCAGAGGGCTGCGCTCGATCTCGATTTTCAGAGGTAGGAACTCTCTACCCGTCTTTTCGGCTAGCTTGACGGTCCCGCTCTTTGGGGGCGCGTCTTCGGAAGTCGTTCCTTCCGGAAAGATGCAGAGCAGACCTTCCTCCCTAAAAGTCGTTAACATTTTTCTTAAATCGCTTTTGCCGAAGTTATCGCGATCTATGGTCGTGGAGAACCACTGTACCGGAAACTTAAATATAGGATTTTCAAGCAGCCCCTTCCGTGCTATGAAGTGTACCTGTCTCGTGGGGCCAAAGACCAGACCGATAAATGGAGGATCCCAGTAGCTCGTATGAGAAGCCGTTATCAATAGCCGGTTGGTATCTTCGGGAATATTTTTCTTACCTTCTACGCTTAGGTTAAACAATAACTTGACGGCCAGGTAGAGTATCAAAAGTATTAACATGTAGGCTAGGTGCTTGAGTTTGTTTAGTAATCCTTCCCGGGTCATGGTATTGATACACTCTCCTGTTATCCGGTAATGACCCCTTCGATCAGCTGGTTTATCCGCATGATGACCTCCCGCTGCGATAGTTCTGTGGTGTCGATGACCACAGCCTCTTCAGCCGGCTTGAGAGGGGCGATATCCCTATCCTCGTCTCGTTCATCCCGCCTCTTTATATCCGCTTCTATTTCCTCCAGAGGTCGATCGGTTTCCAGTTGTTCTCTCCTTCTTTTAGCTCGCTCCCGGGCTGAAGCGGTGAGGAAGACCTTTAACTCGGCGTCGGGCAGAACTTCAGTGCCTATATCCCTGCCTTCTACAAGTACGTCCTCATTCCGGGCAACCCTTTGAATCCTGTCGTTTACAAGTTTTCTTATGGCGGGCCTTTTAGCCAGTTTTGAGGCTTCTTCTCCCACTGACTCCGACTCGAGTCCTTCCTCGATTACCTGTCCGTCCAGGATCAATTGTGGTTCACCCTTCTCAATTTGGTCCAGCGACAGCGTTTCGTAGTTCAGCGAATTTATCTTACCGTAAGCGAGTGCTCTATAGAGCTGCCCCGACTGAATGAAGAGAAAGGAAAACCTGCCGGCAACCTTCCTGCCCACGCTCGTTTTACCGGACCCTGCCGGTCCATCTATTGTAACCTGCATTGATCTACTCACCTTCCTTGATTAGTTGTCCGCTTGCCGTCGGACTGGCGATTTTCAGATCGGGGCTCCCTGTGACCGAATCAAATTCCTGGGTGATCCCCTTCCTGACCAATTCCGGTGAGATTCCGGCCCTCGTTACCCCGAATACCGAACTTCCGCTCCCGGAAATTCCGGACGTAATGACTTCGGAAGTTTCGTTCAGAAGATCCAGGTACCCTGACAGATCCGGATGGAGCCGCAGTGCCGGTTCCTGTAGATCGTTCTTTACCTCGTAAATGGACTCCTCTCGGGCTTTTTCTTCGAACCTCTTTTTTTCGACAGAACCCGGGTTATCGGCCATACGGTCGTATTCGGAGTATACTTCTCCGGTAAGTTGAGAGAAATCCGGGGTGATTATCGGGATGAGCCGATCTTGGTAGGGGTTTTTCATCCGCCGAACCTCGCTTCCCGTACCCCCACCGATGCAGTAGCCGCCGTAGAAAAAGAAAGGGATGTCGGCCCCGAATCTCCTTCCGATTTTTATGAGTTCATCCCGGGAGAGACCGCAGCCCCACAAGCGGTTCAAAGCGATGAGGGTGGTGGCAGCATTCGAACTCCCTCCGCCTAAACCGCCGCCTATGGGAATGTTTTTTTCTAGAGTGATCTTCGTTCCCGAGTTGACCGAACAGACCCCTTTTAATTCTTTTGCAACCCTGTAACAGAGGTTCTCCTCCGTCGGGATTGAAGCATCGGTGCTGATCTCTACTCGATCCCCCGGTATCTCCTCGTAGGTTAATCTATCCGCCAGGTTGACACTGAGATAACTTATTTCTAGTTCGTGATACCCGTCTTCTCTCGTTCCAGTGATCTCCAGATGCGGGTTTACCTTTGCAAATGATTTAGCAAATATCTTCAATTTAAGTTACGATCCTCCTGGCCCATCGTTCTATTTTCTCCGCTCCATTTCCTTGCTCACAACGAATTAACCAGTTTACTGCGAGTATCGCGTGTATCTTGGGCCTGATCGGGAATTCTAAGCTAAATTTCAAACCGAATCAGGGGGGACTGATCCAGGTTCTAAGTGCTTGCTGAATAGTTGAACGTTTTCTCTTCGGAAACTGCCCTCCATTTATTATTTATCTCAAGTTGCCTCGGACTATAAATCCTAAAGAAGCAGACGGCTTAATCCAATCTCTGTCTTCTATTTTACCTAAAAATTATAATTGGCGAATGAATCGGGGGCAAGAGTCCCCCGGGAGGGAGTGCTGGAATAACCCCCATTGCTTTGACTATAATCAAGACAAATGGAGGTAGATTATAAAGTTGAAATCGGGATTTGTACACCTGCTTGGAAAGTCAAACGTCGGTAAGTCCACTTTCATCAATAGAGTAATGGGCGAAAAGGTCTCCATTACTTCCGACAAACCTCAGACCACTCGCAACAGGATAAAGTGTATTTATAACCAGGACGAGGCTCAAATAGTATTCCTGGACACTCCCGGGGTGCATCAGCCGGAAAACTCGCTCGGGGACTACCTGTTTGACGAGGCAAAGAAGGGGATTAAAGGGGCTGACCTAATTCTATATATGGTGGAACCCTGGGAAGAGATACCGGAGGACGAACGATCCTTCCTGGATAAGGTATCCGAACGGGACGAGGACGCTATACTGCTTGTTAACAAGGTAGATATTGCCTCCCCGGATGAGATAGCAAGGACGCTTGAAGTCTACGAAAAAGAAGATATATTCGACGAATACGTACCCATCTCCGCCCTAACGGGGGACGGAGTAGATATAGCCCTGGATGAGATAATTTCTTACCTGCCTGAGGGCAGGAAGTTATTTCCCGAGGATACAACTACGGACAAGCCGCTGGATTTCCTGATGTCGGAGCTTGTTCGGGAGAAAGTTTACGAACTTACTTACGAGGAGCTGCCCTATTCCGTTGCCACCCGAACGAAATCCTATGAAGAAAGAGAAGACGAAGATTTGATGGAGATTTACGTGGACATCTACGTTGTACGGGAATCCCAGAAAGGCATAGTGATCGGAGAAGGTGGAGAAAAGATCAAGCAAATTGGTCAAAGAGCCCGGGAGGAGCTGGAGAGTTTGGTTGGGAGCAAGGTCTACCTGGACTTAAAGGTCAAGGTGGCCAAGAACTGGAACCGAGATGAGGATTCGATAGAGTCGCTGACTGGGTTCGAGGACGAGTAATTTTACACAAGGGGGGCGGGATGGAAAAATCAGAACTTGCCGGCAAGATCGACCACACTACGCTGGGAGCGAGTTCGACCGAGGATGACGTCAGGCGGGTCTGTAACGAGGCAACGGAGCACGGTTTTGCCGCGGTCTGCGTGGAGCCGGTTTACGTACCGCTGGCGTCGGAACTTCTCGAGGGGAAACCGGTAAAGGTCGATACCGTGATCGGCTTTCCCCATGGGACTCACAAAAAAGAGGTAAAGGGGTTTGAAGCCCAGGTTGCGGTAGAGGACGGAGCTGACGAACTAGACATGGTGGCCAGTATATTTGCCCTGAAGAAGGGGGACTACGAGATTGTGGCCCGTGATATAAAGGCCGTTACTGACGTAGCCGAGAAGAGTACCAGGGATATCGACGTCAAGGTAATCCTGGAGATGGCCGCACTGGAAGAGGAAGAGAAACATGCGGGGTGTATTATAGCCGAGGCGAGTGGAGCTGACTTCGTCAAGACATCTACCGGTTTTGGTCCGGGTGGGGCTGCCCTGGAGGACGTCGAACTTATGCGCCGGGTAGTTTCTGATCGGATGGGGGTAAAAGCCGCAGGTGGTATAGGTGACTACGAAGCTGCGGTAAATATGCTGGAAGCAGGGGCGACCAGAATTGGCGCCAGCAGCGGGGTAGAGATAGTCCAGGGGGCTCCGGGCGATTAACGTCACCTCTGGGTTATGTTATGGCAATTAAGCGGGTTGAAGCTTTTGTAATAAAAAAAATAGACTTCAAGGATAGTGACTACATAGTTACACTATTTGGCAGGGAATCCGGAAAATTCGCTGGAATCGCGAAGGGGGCCCGCAAATCCGAAAGCAAATTCGGTGGTGTCTTTGACCTGCTCAACTTTTCGGAAGTGGTTTATTACCCGGGTTCGGGCCTGGATTTCTTCAGTGAAGGCGAGTTGCTCCGTTCCTGGGAAGGGTTACGAACTACCCCCGAAGGAATCAATGCTGGGCTCCGCTGTGCCCGAACCATAGATCGCACGCTGGAGGATGGCGGGGTGGAGAAAGGTGCCTTTGATCTATTTTATGCTACCCTGTCCGCGCTCAACGAAGATCAAAAAGGAGTCAGGGTCCCGGAGCTCGCCTTTTACCTGAAGCTCTTCCGGGTGCTTGGGTACCGTCCTGAACTCCGGCGTTGCGTAGAGTGCGGGGAAAGCCTGGAAGGTGAAACCAACCTCTGGTTTTACCCCGAGAGCGGGGGAACTTTATGCAGGGAATGTGCTTCCGGAAAAGGAGTAAAAATTTCTGGGGGGCTCAGGAAGAAACTGATTAAATTATCATCTCTTCCTCAGAGCCAGATAAGGCGATTGAAGTTTTCCGAGGAGGAATTAGGTAGGGGCTTTCTAATACTTGCGAGGTTCGGGAGATATCACTTCGACCGTTCTTTGGTACCCAAAACACTCAGCGTCGGTGGAGGTCATAATTATCATTAGAAACGAACTTGTTTTTCTGATTTTAACATTTTGAATTAGTAAAAACGATAAGTTACCATAATTCTACTGCAGGTGAGACAAATGAAAGTCAGAATAGAAGAAAGACATATGGAACAAAGCGACCCCTTAAGGGAGTACGCCATAAATAAAGCCGAGGACCTGGAGAGGTTCTTCGATGGCATAATAAGCGTAGAAATAACTATGGATGTAGAGAAGGAAAGGAGGATTGTCAAGGTGTTTGCGCACCTGATTAACAAAAAAATAGTTAAGTCATCGGCCGAATCCGATGACATGTACGTCTCGATAGATAGTGCCATGGACAAAATAGAGAGGCAGTTAAAGAAATACAACGAGAAACTCAAGGACAAACACAAGGGCGATGTAGCGCCCTGGGATGAAGGGGGTACGGACTCCGGGAGTCTGGATGAAGATAAAATAGTAAGAACGGATCTGTACGTTAAAAAACCCATGGCACCGGATGAGGCAGCTATGCAGCTTGATGCATATAAACAGGAATTTCTGGTTTTTAGAAATTCCGAAAGCGATAAACTCAATATCATATACCACCGGGACGACGGGAAGTACGGGTTGATTGACCCCCAGATTTAGAGTCCTGGCTGTAGTTTTCGTGGATAGGAGCAATCCTAATGGCCGAGGCCGTTTCGCTCTATTCCGGCAGCCTTTCCAGCTCGGTAGCAACGGAGCTGGTTGTAAATCATTGTTCTCTGGATCGAGTGGTAGTTCTTACCTTGCGGTCTCCTTTCTTTGCCGAGTTCGATCGGGTTAAGGGTCTGGCTCAGGAACTCTGGCCGGGAACTCGCTTCAGAAGCAAGTCCATAAAGAAGGAAACGGACCGGATTGGGGCTTTTGCCAGGAACGGGTCGGACGGGCGTAAATCTTATTGCTCGAAGTGCCAGGCTATCCTGCTTGAAACCGGAAGAAACTTTTTGTCTCAGACCGGGGCGGATTTTCTGGTATCCGGAGAAGCGATAAGCCGGGAAGCGGAAGCTCGAATTGAGGAGGCAACTGAACTCGACGAGGAGGCGGGTCTCGACGGTATGGTCTTTCGCCCTCTGTCTTCCTCGGTCTTGCCGGATTCTTTGCCGGAGGAGAAAGGTTGGGTCCCCGAAAGTAACGAGCTGACGAGCGATAAGAAGAAAAGGGTGGCGGAGAATCTCAGGGAACGCTTGCGGGGAGGGTGCTACGATTTCCTGTCGGCGAAGAAGAGGTGCAAGTTGACCCGGAAGCGCTACAGGAAGAGACTCAAGGATCTGATGCGGGAGGATAGCTTCAACGTAAACGATCTCAGTCTGCTTGACTTCGAAAATTATTACAAGATACCTCCGAACACAAAGGTGGTTCTGGGTGAAGGGGCCGAGGGTAAACGAAAGCTGCACAACTATTTCCTGCCGCGGGATCTCCGTTTTTACCTGCCGACCCGGGACGGGCCCATGGCTCTGGTCAGGCCTCGGTTGGGTGATAAGTCGGACAACGATGGCTTTGATGGAGTCGTAGAGCTGGCTGCCAGGATTACTGCTGGGAGAGGTGAAGTCAGAGAGGATTCCAAGGTCGAGGTGAACTACAGGTTTGAGCACGAGAACGAGACGTACAGCATAAAGGTCTCTCCCATGGATAGTGAAAGAATTCAGGAATTTAGGTTGTGATTATACGCCAATGCAGGATGAAAAACTGAAAAAACGGGAAAATTTGCTTGGTGAGCTGAACCCCGAGCAGGTAAAGGCAGTTACTCATCACCAGGGCCCTCTACTCGTACTATCCGGGGCCGGTAGCGGTAAAACTCGGGTAATTACTCACAGGATTGCTTACCTGATCGAGCACTACGGGGTCAGGCCGGACGGGATTCTCGGATTGACCTTTACCAATAAAGCTGCTGAGGAGATGAACGGCAGGTTGAACGAGCTCTTGGGCGGGAAGATGGAACACGGATCCCCATGGCTGGGGACGTTTCACGCGCTGGGGGCGGAGTTTTTGAGGCGCTACGTTGACGAGCTGGGTCGAGGTTACGATCGTTCCTTCACCATCTACGATCAGTCCGACCAGAAGGAGGCTATAAAGGAGGTAATGGTGGATTTGGATATCTCGACCGAAGAATTTCAACCGGGAATGATGGCCTCTTTTATAAACGAAGCAAAAAACGAACTTATCGGCCCGGAGGAATTCCGGTCTGAAAAAGCCGGGGAAATCGATGATTACATGCTGAGAACGGTAAGCAGGATATATAGCCACTATCAGGAAAAGCTCGAAGAATGGAATGGCCTCGACTTTGGTGACTTGATACGTATTCCTACGGAATTGCTGGAAGAAGACAGGGAACCGGTACGTGGCTGGAAGGAGAGGTTCAAGTTCCTGCTAGTGGACGAGTATCAGGATACGAATCATGCCCAGTACGTTTTGGCCAACCAGCTGTCGGAGCCCGAAAATAACATTTGTGTGGTCGGTGACGATGACCAGGCTATCTTTGGCTGGAGGGGGGCTGACGTAAGTAACATTCTAGAATTTGAAGAGGACTACCCGAATTCTCGAGTTGTCAACCTGTCGAAGAACTACCGCTCAAGGAAGCCGATACTCCGTGCTGCAAATGGGATCATAAGCAATAACCAGTTCAGAAAACCAAAGGAAATGGAGCCGAACCGCGGGGAAGGTGAAGCTCTCTATATACATAATGCTTCGGACGAGGAAGGGGAGGCGGAGTTCCTTGCGAACCGGATAAATCAGCTGTGGAAAGGGGGAGTGGAGCTCGGGGAGATAGCGATTTTATATCGTGTAAACCCGCTTTCCCGGGGGATCGAGAAGAAGTTGGTTGAGGAAAGTATTCCCTACGAAATAGTTCGCGGTACGAGGTTTTACGAGAGAAAGGAGATCAAGGACGTATTGGGGTACCTGAGGGTTATCTGCAACCCGGATGACGATCTGCACCTGCTTCGGATCGTAAATACCCCGCGCAGGGGGATAGGAAAGAAAACTCAGGAGGTCGTGAGGCTTCGGGCCAGAGAAGAAGGTGTTTCAATCTGGAGCCTGCTTACCGGAACCGAGAAGCCGACGGATCTTTCCGGTCGGCAGTGGTCTCAGCTGAAGTCTTTTGTCGAGTTAATAAAAGGGTTGAGAGAAAGACGAGGCGAAGTCGAACTGGTTGACTTCGTAAACGAGCTAGTGGCGGAACTGGGGTACTTTTCCTACCTGGAAAAGGAATACGATCCGGGTTCCGCTGAGGATAGGAAGAATAACGTCAGAGAGCTTATTGGTCAAATCAAGGATATGGATTCCGGCGAGGTGGCGCTAGAGGACTTCCTCGAAAATATAGCCCTGGAGTCCGACGTCGACGAATTTGAGGATAGGCGGGATAAAGTTTCCCTCTTGACCCTGCATTCGGCAAAGGGCCTGGAGTTCGGTTACGTCTTCATGGCAGCTATGGAAGACGGACTCTTGCCTCACAGGAGGTCGCTCGACGAGGGAACGATAGAAGAGGAGAGGCGTCTCTGTTACGTAGGTCTGACGCGGGCTAAGGAGAGGGTCTTTCTTAGCTATACCGACAGCCGATTCCTGTACGGTCAACGGTACAACAACGTGCCCTCCCGGTTTCTGGGAGAAATACCCGACGAGGAACTCGAGCGAGTTGAAAAAGGAAGGTGCGATTATGAGGACTCCGGAAACTCGGGAACTTATAGCCAGGAAGGTGGTGGCTGGAAGGATTACCTGGAATGAGTTGAAATAGATAGCCCCTTCCTTATAATTGGTGAGCAGTTCGTGTTAGATCAAGATTTTTATGTGTCTTTATTCTTATCCGGTATAAATTAGCCAACCAAAATCCAGCATGGATAGGGTAATGTTGAGGAAAAGGTACCCCAGATTATTTCCAGTTCGAGATTTTTGGAGCAGGTAGAAGGTTAGGTAAGATCGGTTTTATGGAGGTTGGAGGAAGAAATGCCATTATATAAGTACCGTTGTACTGATTGTGAAAGCACTTTTAAGATCTTAAAGAAAAACGGAAATAAGGACGAATCACCTGAATGTCCTGAATGCGGTAGTGCCGACGTAGAGAGGGTTATTTCAAGTGTCGGTATCCGGTTTAAAGGTAGTGGCTTTTACCGGACCGATTACGACGGTAATTCTAATTACAAAGACAACGGGGGGAAGGAAAAGAGCGAAAAAGGAAATGGTTCGGGTGGCAAAGGTGAAAGCGAAGTGCAGGAGTCCAGTTCGGGTGAAGCTTGAGCGCTTGTCTAAGATTTCTTGCCATAAGCTGGTGAACCAAGTTAGCGGTTTAGTAGCAATTATATCTAGCAGATTCGGAAGAACTGACAGAGGTAGGTTTAGTTAAACTTGTGGTTGTCGTATTGTTAGCCTTGTAAGTGAGGGGGTAGTAATCTTTCCCAACTTCTTGTTTCCGTCTTCTTTTTTACGAAAACCGCCGGCACCCTTGTCGAAATTAGGCCGTGAATCCTTCCATGTAGCTTGGAGCCCCGATGTACGAATATCCTGAAGCCATTTCTAGAGAGCGATAAGTTCGTATTAGCTTAGTATTTCTGTTTTTGGTTCTCCTGTTCGTTTATTCGCTTAGTAGTAATTAATAGTAATAAGAAGAAAATTCATGCTTTTCAGTCCCTGCTGGCCTGAGATGTCATTCCAGCTGGAATGGATGGTTTATAACTGCGAGAGGTGATTGTGGATGTTGTCTGGTGACGATATAGAAGAAGTAAAATTGATGTTTGCTTCGCCGGAGGAGATCAGAAGCTGGTCTCATGGTGAAGTTACTGAATCCGAAACGATAAATTATCGGACTCATAAGCCTGAGAAAGGTGGGTTGTACGCGGAGGAAATATTTGGACCGGAAGAGGATTACAAGTGCGCCTGCGGGAAATACGAAGGAAAGAAGTACGAGGGCATAACCTGTGAGAAGTGCGGGGTGCTCGTGACGGATTCGTCGGTAAGGCGCCAGAACATGGGCCATATCGAACTTGCGAGTTCTGTTATTCACTTCTGGTTTTTAAAGGGCATATCGAGTCCGCTGAGCAAGTTGCTGGATATCAAGAAGAAGACCCTGCGGAAGATCGCCTATTACGAGGCCGAGACCACGCTGGAAGATATTTATATCGTTACTTCTACTAGCGAAGATGATAGGCTGAGAGAGGGAGAGCGACTTTACAGTTCCGAGCTCGAAATACTATCTCGTCACCTGGATTTCGAGACGGAAAACGGTATGGTAATAAACGAAGCCCCCCAGCTTACTGCCGGGGAGTCCGGAGAAGTCGAGATAGAACATAAGAAACTTCAGAATGGCGAAGGTATCGCTCTGATAACACTTGGAGATGAGGAATATCCCGTTGCGGAGGACGTGATACTTGATGTCAGCGATGGGGATTCGGTCGAAGAAGGAGATTTAATCGCGGAAACGCCCGTCGGTGAAGTCTGTTCCGAGACTTTTCTGGATATGGCCAAGTCCCGGTACGGAGATGAGATCGAATCGGAACCAGCAGAGGAAGAAATCGATAACCTCGCTTTCCTTGTTACCTCGGTTGAAGACGAAGAAGTCCCGCTTGAAGTCGGAGAAAAAATCACCCAGCTGGGTAAACAGGCATATGAAAGGCTTTATCCTACCGGATTTGCAGCTCATACGGGGGCAAAGGGGATAAAAGGCTTGCTGGAAAACATAGACCTGGAAGAACTGGGCAGGGAACTTAGTAACCAACTGGACAAGGAGACTTCCAAGACTGCGAAGAACAAGTTATCCAAGAGGCTCAGCGTCGT
>CAZWZR010000010.1:0-19878 GCA_964638365.1 uncultured Thermotogae bacterium
AGAATTATAACACCCAAAAACCATAGGTGGGATGGCCGAAATTTCAGGAAGAAGTAGTCACTTAAGACTCTTGACATTATAGGATTACTTTTGACAAGCACCGAACTACCACCTGTAATACCTGTCAACAAACCCCTCAAAAGCATCAACATACCCAAAGTGGTGATAAAGGACGGAATACCCGCTCTTAAAGTAATTATCCCGTTTATTAATCCGATAAACGCTCCAAAAAGCAAAGCAACTAAAAACGCAATAATCCCACCCAAAGGGAATTTAAGTGCATTCGAAAGGAGGACAAAAATAAAACCTCCCATTGCGTAGACGCTACTGACCGAAAGGTCGAACTCCCCCGCTATCATTAAAAAGGATATCCCGATGGTCATTATCCCCAGTTCAGCAGTCAAAGTCATAACCCCGCTCAGGTTATCCAGTGAAGCAAAACGGGGACTCAATAGGGAAAATATTAGGAACAATATACCGAACGCAGCAATAGCACCCAATTCCGGCCTGCGACGTACTCGTTTAAGTATATCCATCACGAAGCCATCATTTTCTGAGTCGTCCACGGTACAACCACGCTCCCTGGTTTAATATATAATGATGCTAAAGAATGATCGGGGCGAGCCATTTAAACTCGCCCCGAAGCAAATCCGAACCTCTAATTATCTGTAATCCTGGTCGGCCAGTTTATTTAACATACTGACGTCTTCTGCCGTTATAACTGCCGGACCGGTGGAAACAGGTGAAGGTGGAGGTGCCAGACCTAACTTAGCATTCAAGTATGCCAGCTCAACCCCCAGGTATCCCTGCATATATTGCTGCTGATCCAGGGTGAACATTATCTCTCCACCCTCGATGTAATCAAGGATCGTGGGGGAAATATCCATCTGGCATATCTTGATATCTTCTCCAACATCGTACCCTTCATCATTAAGTCTCGTTATTATAGCTTCTGTCCTCTGGGTATTACCGCTAAATATGACATCCGTATCGGGATGTCTGGTTAGGTAGTTCACAACTAGTTCCGCACCCTGAGCTGGTTCTACCCCTATGTCCAACGTATCTCCTTTTAGTCCATTATCTTCAAGTGTTTCTACCCAGCCTTTGCCTCGTGCCTCAATGTTTCTTGCACCGGGATGGTGGTTAACGTAGAGCCCTCTCTCCAGATAGCAGCTTTTACCCCTATGAACTCACTATCCATTCCGACGTAAGTTAACACGGGTAGACGATCTTCGCGAGACCTAAGGTCAGGTGCATTGATCCCGATCACGGGTAAACCGTCTTCTATAGCCGGGCGGAGTATATCATCCATTGCAGGTGGTTGAGTCAGAGTAACCACGAGAGCATCCGGATCAGCAGATATAGAAGATTCAACTGTGGAAATGAATTCAGTAAAGTCGTAACTAGATGGACCCGAGTAAGTTACTTTTAGGTCCTCATGACCCGCAGCTGCGTCCTTAACCCCTTTCTCAACTACCTTCCAGAAGGGGTCAGCAATGCCACCATGAACAACTACCCTGACGTGATACTCGTCTTTCAAAACCTCCTGACCTTGAACAGTTGCAAAGCTTCCAATTAAAGCTACACCAATCAAAATTATGACAATTAAGCTAGATTTTAGCTTGTTACGCATTTTTTAAACCTCCTTATAAGGGTTTAGGAGATGATTTGGCTTTCTATGGATCTTGATGTAAATTCAGACTGAGAACTTCTAACTTTAGCGCTGTTACAGCTCAAATTTGCTAGGGTTTCACTCTTTATACATCACCTCCGTTTAAACTTTTCCTAGTATGGTTTGAGAGTAGCTCTTCTTCCACGTTCTCAATATGATCCTTTAGGGCGCGTTCGGCCTCTTCTAAATCTCTGTCGTACATGGCTTTAATCAGCCTTTCATGTTCTTCTATGGCCTCTCCAATTCGTTCATTCAAATGCCTCGTTAAGCTAATTAAATTGTGAATCCTGTTTGTAAAATCCCTTAATAGGCTATTGTCGGAGTTATCTATGAGCACCCTGTGCAATTTTTCGTCGGTCTCGTCGAATCGAGATCTCAATTCTTCGTGGGGCAGGTTATCTTTTCTTTCTTTTAGTTTCGTAGTCCTAGCCTGCAATGATTTCAGTTCCTCTTGAGGAATCTTTGTAATCGACTTCCGTAAAGCAAAAGTCTCCAACAACTTCCTCATTTCGGATATATCCTTGATTTCCTCGGCACTTAGGTTTATTGCGAAATAACCAACCCGGGGTTTTACTTCAACCAGACCCTGGTCTACCAAACTTTGCAATGCATCTCTTATAGGCGCCCGGCTAACTCCGAATTCCTCTTCAAGCCTACCAACATCAATTTTTTCGCCTTGGTTAATATCGACGTTTATTATTCTGTTCTTTATCTCTTTACTGATTTGATCTGAAAGGCTTTCTTTATTTAGCTGCATTCAAATTACCTCGAATAATTATCTGGACAATTGATATGTGATATTTCAACTTTAGAATATCAAAGAATGATGATTATGTCAAACGAGACGAGAGCCCAATTAACTCACTCACTTCGCGCAGTAATTAAAAGGTATGTTTGCTGGTTGGGGTAACCTCTATATCTCGTGCTATCTTTTCTCGTGTTTATAAACTAGATAAACTTGTCAAAAGCAATGCATTTCCGTACCTTTCAGTGTTTTAACTTTATAAATCTTATTTCGAGGAGGTTTCCAAGGAAATTTATGGGGCTCTGGCTGATACTTCCGCCGCTCTTCGCGGGCGTGGCTATAGGCTATTTCGATTTATGGAACGATTTTCTGAAGCGGATCGAGAGCCCACTTTCCCATACGGCATTGCTTTTACTCTTGACGCTAATGGGGACGAAAATTGGGTCCAATGGTGAGATCCTACGGAACATCGGCAACATCGGTCTACAATCCTTCCTGCTTGCCACCGTCAGCATCGCCGGAAGCGTAATCGTTTTGAAGCTGGTCTCTCCGGTGTTCAACTGTTTTTCCGACGGATCCGAAGGGGTGGACGGCGTATCACCAAAGCTAGACTTAAAACTGACTCTATCCATCGTAATCGTTCTGATAGGCGGTCTCTTCCTGGGTTACTCGGTCATCCCGGAAAACTTTACTGGTACAATCGATTTGATCATTACCTACGTCCTCGGGCTACTGCTATTTGCCGTGGGGATCTCACTTGGGTTGAATAAGTCTATTTTCAAACAGGTCTCTAACATGGGCTGGAGAATAGTACTGTTGCCGATCAGCATCGCGGTAGGGAGCATCGTGGGACCTCTTCTGCTCAGCTTTCTTCTAGCTTTTTCGCCAATGGAAACTGCTGCAGTGGGAGCGGGGTTTGGCTGGTATAGCCTGTCCGCAATCCTGCTGACGAAACTCCACGGTGCGGAACTGGGAGCTGTCGCTTTTCTGACGAATACCTTTCGAGAGCTTTTGACTTTCTTGATTCTCCCCTTTGTAGTTAAATACTTCGGCAAAATAGTTGCAATCGCCCCCGGCGGTGCGACGATGATGGATGTAACGTTACCGCTGCTGAAGGAGCTGGGAGGGGACGAGGTGGTTTTGCCGGCTTTCTTTAGCGGAGCGGTTTTGTCCTCCCTCGTACCGCTTTTGGTACCTTTTCTAATTGGGTTGTAAAATACAGCTATACAGCTAAATTCCGCTCAGTAGGGAGATATGGAATACACGACTCGAGTCAATTCAGGGCCCTTCGTTATCAATTATCCTACAAACCGGATAACATAAAGGATATATCTAAATCAGAATAGAGATAGACGAAAAAGGAAAGTGACTGCGTAAAATAAAAAGAAGACTCAACGCCAAAGTACGATACAGCGCTAAAAATTTACTCCAGGTCTGTTCCGCCCCGGGATATAAAATAAGACGGTTTTTAAAAAGGCAAAGCCGCCCAGGAAATACCATTTCGCAGGGAACACGCCAGGTGCTCCCCACGAAATAGCTATATCATTCTCCACCACGCAGCTACCGATAATTACCCAACAGTCACTTGATTCAGGTAAACAACACCGAAATAGAATTGCAGGTTATTTCTTCTCTATCTCCAGATCACCGGAGTCCGTCTCGACTGCTTCGAGACTCTCCCGTACTCCTTCCTTCAGGTTCTTACCCGTTTTGAAAGCCGGAACTACTTTGCTCGGAACCTCTATTTTCTCTCCAGTCTGGGGATTAATCCGTTCAGTCGCCTTCCTGGACCTGGTTTCGAACTTACCGAAGCCGGTCAGAAGAACCTCTTCGTTGTCCTTCAGTGCCTCGGTAATGATCTCAATGACCGAATCCAGGGCCTTTTTCGAGTCCTTCTTGGTAAACCCGGTAGCCTCACTCAGTCTGTCGACAAATTCGCCCTTGTTCATGTGAAATATAACCTCCTGTTGGGTTTAATTTGCTGATTTTACCGTAATCCCGATTATAACGGGGTTTAACCGTAGAATACAAGTATAATCAGTAAACGACCGAAAATAAGCATCCGGTCGTCGACCAAATCCACATTTGATTTAAATATATTCCAATCCTGCAGACGATTTCAAGTGTTTCGGCGATAATATCGGAGTTTTCATTGTTTCAGGAAGAAAAATAGTTACCATTTCCTGTACCAGACCACGGATTACGTCTTAAAACAACTAGCTACTACAAATCTTTTTATACCATACAACGTGAGGATAATGCAAATAGAAATAATTGCCAATCCGGTTGCAGGTGGGGGAAGGGCAAAAAAGGCGTTAAACAGAGCAGAAAGGCTCCTGGAAAAGAAGAACGTGGATTACGAGATACACTGGACGAGCTTCCCGGGCCACGCTACCGAACTGGCTAACGAGCTAGAACCGATTAGTGAGACCCTGGTTGCCGCGGGGGGTGACGGGACCGTGATGGAGGTTCTTAACGGCGTAGAGTCTTCGGATACTCCAGTAGGGATAATTCCAGCGGGTATGGGGAACGACCTGTCGCGCTGCCTCGGAGTACCCTCCGAAGCTTCTGGAGCGTTGAAAAACCTGTTAAATGGTTCCGGAAAGAGGATTGACCTCGGTTCCGCAGAGGGAAGGTTATTTAACTTTATGGGGGTCGGTTTTCCGGCAAACGTGGTAAGAAACGTGGAGATTCATAAAGACGGCATGGCCAGAGGCAGGTTCGTCTACCTGTTTGGGCTCCTCAGATCGATCACCGAACTTTCTTCCTGCGAGATCGAACTGCAACTCGAAGGAGAGCAAATAAGTTGCCGTGCCAGTGCCGTATTCGTCGCCAGCTGCAGATATACCGGAGGAGGATTAAATCTCATTCCCCACGCCGACCCTTCGGATGGCCTACTGGACGTCGCCTTGATTCGAGAAGTAGGTAGGGCCGAGTTGACGATGGCTTTGAGAAAGGTCTACAGCGGCAACCACGTAAATCACCCGAAAATTGAGTTCTTTAGGGCCCGATCAGTGAAGATAAAAGCGGGGGGTCAATTGAGGGAAATGTTCGACGGAGACCTGGGTGGAAGCACGCCAACGGAACTAAAAGTAATCCCGAAAGCCCGAAGGATAATCACGCCTGATGGCAAAAACGGTAATACCGCCGACCTTTAGATCTCCTGGTTTTAACCAGGCAGGTTACCGGTAAAGGTCTACGACCACATCGCTTTACAGCTCGGGCGAATAAACACCATTATCCCGTCTCCGGTTTCTCTGGTGAGTATTCCGCCGTCTCGCCCTTGAACTCACCCATCAACATGTACATCCGCTGGAGTGACAGGAGCCAGGAGACCAGGGATTCAGCACCTTCGTTTTCGTTAACTCGGGAGGAGTGCAGGCCGTCCTTGCAGCCTCCGGTCCGGAAGTCGTAAAGCGGAATCCCCAGATCATTTCTGCCCAGAAACCAGTTGAAGGCAATATATATTGTATCGAGGTAATAGGTATCCTCCGTAACCTCGTAAGCCTCAAGGCTCGCGTCAATCAGTGCCGCTATTTCTACCGGCTGCTGGTCAAAATCGGCCCTTTCTCCGTCACGGGTGAGCCATCCGTCGTTACCTATCAGGGAAAAGTGGTCTTCATCGGAATCCATCTGCTGCTCTATTAGCCAGCGCAGGCTCTTCAGCCCCCATTCCTTCATTTCTTCGTTTGACGTCACCCGGCCCCAGGCAATTAACGCCTGTGGCAGCCGGGCGTTTTCATAGGTAACGCTGTCTTCCAGCCAAATCCACTCTTCGTCCGAGTTCCCCTTGAAGTTCTGAAGGAGTTTATTGGCCAGTTTTTCTCCAACCAGCCTCTTATTCCTGTCGCCACTAAATTTATTCAGGTATTCCCTAATCCCCAGCACCGAAAACGCCCAGGCCCGGGGCGAAGTAAACTGATCAACCGGTTCGATCGCTCGCCCGAAGGAGTCATGACCGTAACTGGTCAGGGCATCGTTCGGGTCCTCCCCGACTAGTTTTCCCAGAGCCCAGAGCAGACGTCCGTGAGGGTCCTCGTTCTTTCCTTCACTCCTCCAGCTTCTATCGAACCTTAGGTAATTGGCCGCCTCTCTACCTCCTGATTCCAGCGCCGAACCGAGAAAGGAAAGGTAGGTCTTCAGCAAGTTCAGCGCCGACTTATCACCAAATACCTCCCACTGATTGAGCGCGACGATGGCCGCCCTTGCATTGTCGTCGGTCGTATACCCGAACTTCCTGTTGGGAACAGTGTAGGAGGCGTGCTGGTAGATACCCGTATCGTCGGTCAGGGTTTTCAGGTGATCGAGTTTTATCTCGGGCAGGTCCGGTAGGTTGTCGCTGGGGTCGACTTGCCCTCCAACCGAGACAGTCGGAGCCTCCCTGTATTGCTTCACGGCTTTATCGTAAGTCTCCCGGTACTTTCCCGCCACGGAATGCCAGATCATGTCCCTGCCGAACTGATAGGCCCTTCGCCTCATCCCCTGCCTCTTCTCTTCGTCGCCCAGCAGCTCGTTGATCGCATCCGCAGTGGCGTCCGGGTCCTCAAATGGCACCAGCGTACCTCGGTCTTCGGCCAGAAGTTCTTCAGCGTACCAGTAAGGAGTAGATACAACGGCGTTACCGAGAGCCACGGCGTACGCCAGGGTCCCGGAGGATATCTGTTCCCGGGAAAGATAAGGGGTAAGGTAGATATCGCTCGTCACCAGGTACTTAATCAACTCGTCCAGAGGGACGAACATTTCGTGAAACGCCACGTTATCCCCGAGACCGCGGCGTTTAACCATCCTTTCCAGGTTCAACCTGTACTCCTCACCGTTCTTTTCTTTTACGTGGGGGTGGGTAGCGCCAAGAATGATATACAGGGCTTCCGGAAACCGGTCCGCCACTTTTTCCATGGCCTCGATGGCTATTTCTATACCCTTGTTCGGTCCGAGCAAACCAAAAGTGAGAATCACCGGACGTCCCTGAACGCCGTAATCCTCCTTGTAGTACGTCGTGTCCAGGAAAGGCACGTCAGGGGCGCCATGAGGTATCATACTAACTTTCTCCGGCGAAACTCCATAGACGCTCTCCAGCAGCTCCTTGCCCTTGTTGGCCAGCACTATTACCTCAGTTGACTCTCGGCATATTTCTCCCAGCACTTCCTCCTGGTGCTGCGAAGGGGACTTGAGAATGGTATGTAGAGTGGAAACGACGGGCTTTCTTACGTTCTCGAGAAAGGTAAGCAAGTTATCCCCGTCTTCTCCGCCAAAAATTCCGAACTCGTGCTGGATGTTTACTACCTTTGTATCGGAGAGGTTTACGTAGTCCGCGGCCCGCCTGTAATCCAGCCTGTTCCTCGCATCGATTTCAAACCCGACTTCCGGGTCATAATCGTAACCCTCCGGCTGGTCGTTCAACGCCGCTATGTTTACGTTCCCCTTAACCGAAAGTTCCTCACCGTAGTGCTTGGAAACATTCCTGGCCAGATCATGGGTAAAAGTACCGATACCGCACTTCCGCGGCGGATACGTTGCCAGGTAGGTTACCGGTACTCTTCCCGGATGTTCGTCGGACACGTTATCATCCTCCTAAAAATATTTTTCACTCGAACTCCTAACAGCTCCCCAGGTACGCCAATACGTCGTCCAGCTGAGCAGAAGCCATTCCAATCGACGTATCCGCGGCTCCGTAATAAATCCTCAATTCTCCTGACGACTCGTCAACTATCGCTCCCGTCGGAAATACTACACCCGGGACGTCGCCACGGTACTCGTAATCCTCTCTCGGGCCTATGACCCAGGGGTCACAACGCCTGACCACTTTCGTGGGGTCGTCATGATCCAGAAGGGCAAGCCCGACCCGGTACAGACTACCGGAAGCAGTTTCCCTGACTCCGTGATAGATCATCAACCAGCCTTCCGACGTTTCGATGGGCTGGGGTCCAAGCCCTACTTTCGCATCGTCCCACCAGCCACTCCGCCTGGTGAGCAATATCTCGTGGTCCCCCCAGTGTTTCAGATCCGGAGAAAAGGAGACCCAGACGTGCTGCTCTCCCCGTACTATGGGGCGATGTATTAAAACATAGCGTCCGCCGAATTTACGCGGAAAGAGGGACGCGTCCTTGTCCTCCGGCGGCAATAACGGACCCTTGCGGTCGAAAGTCTCGAAGTCCTCCGTAAAAGCAAGTGAAACCTGCGGACCGGCCGGCGAGAAAGAAGTATAGGTTATGGCATAGCGCTCCAGGGGCTCAAACCAGACGATCCTCGGATCCTCTAGCCCCCACTGCTCCTCGTGAAATTCTTCCGACCGGGAAAGCGTAGGGCTGGAATCAACAGTCCAGCCTGTTTTCCCGTCCTGACTTCTGGCCACCGTAAGGTGGGAAAAACCCCGACAGTCCTCGACGCGACAGAGCAGGACCGTCTCGCCGTCCACCAGGGTGGCACCGGGGTTGAATACGGAGTTTACCACGTAGGGCCATTCTCCCGGTTTCAGTATCGGGTTGTATACGTGCCGGTTAAATAGTTCCTTCGGGTGTTGCGGTTTATTTTCTGACATATATGTCTCCTCAGTATTTTCAGTTAACTAGATTATATATCCATTCAGGACTTTTCCAAACTAACAGAGGGGTTACACCTTAATCGTACCGGATGGATAACCAGGTTTCCCGTTGATATTTGACTTATAAGAGATTATATTATGCGCGAGGTGATTTTCCTGGTTCTTCATAGGACCCTACAAAAGTATCTTGAGAAGATTGCCCCATCTTACCTGGAATCCGACTGGGACAATTCCGGTCCTCAAGTTGAACTCGACCAGGAAGAACTAGAAGAAGTCCTTATCGGCCTGGATCCCACTATTGAATTTATAGAAAAAGGGGTAGAGGCCGGGACTGATCTATTGATCACTCACCATCCACTGGTATTCTCCGAATTGAATAAGCTGGATCTCAATAGCCCGACCGGGCAGAAGATAGATACTCTGACTCGAAACCGGGTTGGCCTTACGGCAATACACACACCCTTCGATCGTTCCGCCCGTGGTCTCTCACAGGGACTGGCTAAAACGTTGGGGCTGGGTAACTTGTCCCCGCTCAAACGTTCAAAGAGCCCTGACCTGTTAAAACTGACTGTATTCGTTCCTAAAGCGGATGAAGAGAGGGTAAAAGATGCTCTGCTGGAATCCGGTGCCGGCACGTTAGGCAGCTACAGAAACAGTTACTACAGATCGGAAGCGGAAGGTAACTTTACCCCGACCGAGGATGCAAACCCCGAACTGGGCCAGCCGGGACGGACGAAAAAAACCCAGGAGTCAAGACTCGAGTTCCTGCTGAGTCCGAAGTACAGGGACGAGGTGCTGTCAACTTTGAAACGGGTTCATCCCTACGAGGCACCGGGCTTTTCGATCGAAGAAACCAAAAGGAAGGACCAAAAAGTCGGACTTGGCAGACTTGGTGAATGGGATCAGAGCATGGATTTAGACGAGATAACGAGTTTGGTGGCAAACCGACTTGAAACAAGTAAGGACGACATGATTGTCACCGGGGAATTGACGGGTAGTATATCCCGAGTTGCCACGTCTCCCGGCGCCGGCGGGGAAGCGGTAAATTCCGCCCTGGGTTCGGGAGTCGAATTGTTAATTACAGGGGAACTGGACTACCACGAACGCCTCGAAGCATCCGAGCGAGGGCTGACAGTAATAGAGGCCGGTCATTTCAATACGGAAAAAGTATTTATACCCCGGCTGAAGGAACTATTACGAGAAGAATTCAGCCCTGAGGCACTGGAGATCGACCTTTACGGGGAGGGAATCCTTTGAACTCGAACGTATCGAAATTGCTCGACCTCCAGGAGATCGACCAGGCAAAGCGCGAAAACGAACGGCGGGTCGACAGACTGGAGAGGAGAATAGAAGACCTGAAAACAGAAATAAGTAGCATTAAAAAAAAGGAAAAGGAAAGAAAAGAACACCTGAAAAATCTGCGAGAAGAAAGCGAGAAAAAGAACGCCAAAGTGGACGACCTGCAGGACCAGATCGACGAATACCAGCAAAGGCTGGACGAGGGGATCATCAGTTTCAAGGAGACGGAAGCTCTGGAAGAAAAGATCGAGCACTCCACGGAGAGGATGGAGAAACTGGAAGACGAAGCGATAGATATTATGATGGAAATCGATCGGACCGAAGACAAAAGAGAGGAACAAAAATCTCGGGCCAGTGAAAAAATCGAGGAAAAGAAAGGAACCATAGAAGAGCTGGAGGAAGAAAAGAAGGAAGTTTTAGGCAAAATGGAAAACCTGGAGGTCGAAAGAGAAGAACTGACTGAAGAGATGCCGGACAGGCTATTGGAACAGTACGATAGGCTCCGGGCAAGTACCAACAAGCCAGTAGTCCAGGTGCAGAACGGTATCTGCCAGGGCTGCCAGATGTCCGTAAGCAAGAATACGGTCAAAAAAGCCCGAAATGGTCAGGGGATAGTGACCTGTGAAAATTGTTCACGCATTCTTTACGTCCAGTAACAGGAGACATCACCTGGCTATCGTAGTTCTATTACTTTTACTGTCAATCCCGATTCACCCCCTTACCACCATAGTAACTGGTGCCTCCCTGCCAAAACAGATCGGTAGGTTAAACGACTACGGCAACGTGCTCACAATGGAGGACCAGGACGATATTGAAAAGAAGCTAAACCAGTTGAGCCAGAAAGGAATAGGTCTGACTATATTGATTTCCAAGCACGACCCCTTTTCCGAGCCTGGAATATATGCCAGCGAGATTAGGAGGGAGTGGGGAATCAGAAAGGAAAAGGACGAAAGCCTGATCGTCTTCGTCCGGGAAGGGGAAAGCTGGGCGGTGAGAACTTTCCTCCGCCCCGGAGTGACGAACTTGTTCTCCTCCGGAGGTCTTGTGGAGTACCAGGATTCCATTACCGAAAATGCCGAACAGGATGACGTGAGAGAAGCCGTCCGGAAAGCGGTAAGCCTGATTCACAGAGAGGCTTTTCCACCCGAAAGGGAACCGGTTGAGGAAAGTTCCGGAGGTTCAAACGGGCTGTTGATCTACATAATTGCAGGGGGTTCCGGCGGACTGATCCTCGTAGTACTGGTCCTAAGATGGGAAGGCAGGAGGAGGTGCCCTCGCTGCGGAGCCAGACTGGAGACCGTCAGAACTCGAGGAGGGTCTTACGAGGGCAACCCGGAAAGGCACTGCCCGGAATGCGGTTACCATGAAAGGAGTTGAAAAATGGGAAAGGAGTTCTCCAGGCTGAGAGGAGTAATCGAGGAGAGTTTCTGGCCAGTTACGCTTCTGCTCTATAGCGGAGTTATATTTTACCTTTCAGTTCGTCCAATCGGTAAGGGAACTCCGGTCATCGGGCTACCCGGTATGGACAAACTGGCCCACGCCGGTGAATTCATGGTGTTTGCACTCATCGGTTATACCGCCATTAGTAATTATACCGGAGAAAAAAGTAGGGGAATTGCCACGTTTTTGATTTCCATCACTTACGGTAGCGTAACGGAATTAACACAGTTATTTATTTCTTATAGATCAGCTTCTATCCTCGATTGGTTAGCAAACCTGGCAGGAATAACTATAGGTCTGGTAATTGTCGTTCTCTATAACAAGAGAAAGAGCGAGGGGTTCCTGTAGAGAACACAAGACTCACGAATTATGGTCATGTTAAGCTTCTAAAAAAGGGGTGGTTGTGCTGAAATGCCCAAAGGAAAGTAATAGCTAGGGCGGGTGGATTCGAACCACCGGTCCAGGGACCAAAACCCTGTGCCTTACCCCTTGGCCACGCCCTATTTAAGGGTTAAAAGTCGGTTAAAATTCGTCAGTGAAGCTAAGATCCTCTATTTCCTCTTCCGCTTCTTCTTCCTCGGTTTCATCTTCCGGGCTTTCATCGCTCGTCCCGACATCTACTCCTTCCGTTTCGGCCTCTGCTTCGGTATCCCCTACTTCTTCCTTGTACTTCTCGAGAACCTTTTCCTCTAGCTCGAGCCTGAAGTCGTTGTCGATAGGGTGCGCGGTATCCCTGTACTCGCCATCCCCAACTTCCCTGCTCGGCATCGCAACGAACAGACCGTTACTTCCCTCAATTACCTTTACCGAATGAATGATGAATACGTCGTCAAACACGACGGAACAGAACGACTTAAGGTTTCCTTCGTCCTTCATCGGCCGTATTTCGACTCTAGTTATTTCCACTGTAAACCTCTCCTTTTGTCTATTCTTTTGGTTTTGGTCGAAAAATGTTATCACAAGGCCCACCGCGTTTCAACAATAGCAAAGGGAGCACGCTCACTTAACCCTGGAGACTACCATTTCCGCAGGTGGGAATCCAGAAAATCCGCTACTTCCTTCGAAACGCTCACCCTCGGACCTGTTCATCAAAACCTTCATAGAAAGCCCAGGGCTTGACTAGAGATGAATCAGCGTCTTGTTGGTAAGAATTAACCAGGGTAAGCTGTAAATTATCTCGATGGAACAGTAACATGATAGAAAGTTAGAACTCATTTCTTACACCGTATTAGATTTTTCTTAGATTTAACCACGACGAACTTGAAAGTACCATCTTTTCAGCAGCTCGAGCTCCCATGCTCGAGCGATAGGTTTGTGTGCGAGAATACCGCCGGTGCGTGGGAGCACCGGCTGCTTCGGTGCTAGAACTTTAATCCTTTCCAAAGGAGCAGGGCGAGCTTTGGGAGCCCGCCCTGCTCTCGTTGGAAAAGTTCAAGGGACTATTAATGATAGAAAAAACCTTTGATCATAGGTGAAAGAAATGAGTAGAATATAAAAAGTACAAACAATGATTTTAACGATGGGGCATAAAAAACCTGGAGGTCAAAAATGAAGTTATATACGACCGGAGAAGCAGGCGATAGAGAGGTAGAAAAGAGTCTCGGGCTCGTCCGGGGCAACACGATTAGGGCAAAGAACATGGGTAAGGACATCCTGGCCGGGTTCCGGAACCTGCTCGGAGGAGAAATAAAAGATTACACGGAAATGTTGAGCGGGGCCAGGGAAGAGGCCATTTCGCGGATGATAGACGAAGCGGAGGAAATGGGGGCTGACGCGATCGTCGAGGTACGTTTTACAACTTCTCAAACTATGGGCGGAGCTGCGGAAATACTGGCATACGGAACCGCCGTTAAATTCAAATAGGACCTTCCTGGAACAGGATACCCCACTATTCGGGGATCGTTGAACAACTAAAGCCGTTCCATTAGAATTTCCATCATGTAAGTGGATCTGGCTTTCATAACCGCCGTAAAAAAATAAGGTAAAAATGCTGACGCTAGGATTTGATACTGCAACGAAAATCGGGACAATCGGCTTGGCGGATAAGGACGAACTGATCGGGGAGTATACGTTCAAAGCAACCGAAAGCCAGTCGGAGAAGCTCCTCAGTGCGATCGATAACCTTCTTGAAAGATCCGACGTAGGAGTTTCCGAACTCGAAAAGATAGCCGTGTCCCGCGGACCGGGGTCATTTACCGGTCTCAGAATAGGTATAAGTACGGCCAAAGGACTGGCGGCCGGCCTCGATATCCCCCTGGTGGGAGTACCATTAACGGACTGTTACTACTCCCGGGTTGACAGTTACGAAGGATCGGTCTTAACGTTGATCAAAGACAGGCGGGATCTCGTTTACGCCGCGGGTTACGATCGGAAAGGTAAAAAAATACTCGAGGAAAGATCCGTTTCGGTCGAAAAACTGGGTAACGAGCTGATTCCGGAGCTGAGGGATGGTTCTCGCCCTTCACTGTTAGTTGGTGACGGAGTACCGGCACACAGGGAATTTCTTGGTGGGCTGGAAAACACGCTAATATCCCAGGGGGTAAACAACTACCCCTCCGGCTTGCAGGTAGCTTTTCTGGGCGAAAAGTCCGGAGAAAAGGGGGACGAACTGGCCTCGCTTGAACCGCTTTACGCTCAAAGACCGATTGCGGAGATCAACTGGCGGGAAAAATAGCCTGCAGCACTTGCTTAAACAGTGGTGCACAGAACAACCGACGGGTACCAACGGGTACCAAGTAGTTCAACTGGATGACGGTTTCAAATAATCTAGCTTGAAATAATAATTAACAGGTGATACAGATGGCCAATAAATGTGATATTTGTGGTAAAGGAACGAGTTTCGGTAATGACGTAAGCAATTCTAACCAGAGAACCAGCAGGAAAAGGAAACCGAACTTAAAAAACGTTAAAGTCTGGGAAGACGGAAAAAAGGTCAGAAAAACTGTCTGCACTGATTGCATCAAGAGCGGGAAAGTAAAAAAAGCGATTTAACTCTGGTGCCAAGGGCGGGAGTCGAACCCGCACGGTCCAAACGGACCACGGGATTTTGAGTCCCGCGCGTCTGCCAATTCCGCCACCCTGGCTGGAAATTAAGTATAATTCGTCAATTCAGGCTATTCAAGCTTGCTTCCATCCACCTGAAGGACTTTTTTTACACAGGTTCGAACTGACAAAAAGGTGAAAAATCCGCTATGCATTACCTTCTGGTAAGAGAGCTAACCCGCGATGTCGGTGCCGGCGACGTAGTTGGGGCGCTGACAAATCAGACCAGCTTAACTCCGGACGCGATTGGAAACATCGGGGTCGACGATACTTTTGCCGAAATCGAGATCTTCCGGGAGTGGGATGCCTATGACCCGAATGAAATCCAGTCAATCGGACCCGGAAAGGTCGAGGCCGTCCGCTGGGACAAAGGGACCTGGAAACGTCTCTCCAGATACCTCGACAAGTACAAAGAGCTCGTTCAGCTCGAGCGGGAAGAAGAGATGGAGCGGCACGAAAGGGAAATCAGGACAACTTCCGGGAGAGAGCGTGAGAGAATGGGAAGAGCCCTGCTTCACCTGAAAGGGAAGGAAGCCGGAGAGGACCTTGGCGGTAAGAAGATGGTCAAGTTCAGCCGAAACAGGAAGGGTGAAGAGCTGCCGGAAATTGAAATAACGGTGGGCGACCTCGTCATGCTTTCAAAGAACGATCCCCTGCGAGACGACAACCCCACGGGCACGGTAGCGGAAAAAACCAATTACTCAATTACCGTGGCTTTCAAGCCCCCAACCGATGATTTTCTGTTCGGTAAAGGCCTCCGGGCGGATCTTTATATCAACGATATCACCTACCAGCGCATGCTGGAAGGACTTGAGAAGCTTCCCTTTCACTCCAACAAAAGCCTGGTAAAGAAACTAATCGGCGAATCGGAACTGGAACAAGTAGAAGCAGCCGACCTTCAACCACAGGACGAGAAGCTCGACCCCTCTCAGACTCGTGCCGTGCGCCGTGGGTTCAATGCCGATCCTTTTTTCTGCATCCATGGCCCACCCGGTACCGGCAAAACAACCACGCTAGCCGGCCTGGCTGAGGAACTAGTTGGGGATGGCAAAAAGGTTCTGGCTACCGCGGCTTCCAACACCGCCGTGGACAATATGGTTGAGTTTCTGACGAACAAGGACCTGCAGGTAGTCCGGGTCGGGCATCCGGCCAGGATCACCCCTTTCCTCAGGAAAGTCAGCCTGGATTACCGCGTACAGGATAATCCAAAGTACGAAAGATCACGGGAACTCAGGGAAGAGGCGCAGGAACTCCAGGACGAACAGGATTCCTACCAGTTTCCCTCCGGCCGATACAGGCGCGGGATGAGCGATATCCAGATCCACCAGCTTGCTGAAAAGGGGTCGGGATCGCGTGGCGTCTCCCGGGATAAAGTCAAGGAAATGTCCAAATGGCTGGAACTCCAGGAAGAAATTGATCGGCTTTACGAAAAGAGCAAGGAGCTGGAGGACGAAGCAATTGATGAGGTCATCGAAGCCTCGGACGTCGTCTGTACGACCAACTCGACGGCAGGTTCCGAACTTATGGAAGACAGATCATTCGACGTCACGGTGATTGACGAGGCAACTCAGGCCACGGAACCATCCTGCTTGATTCCGATAAACAAGGCGGAACGGGTCGTCTTCGCCGGGGACCATAAACAGTTACCGCCGACCGTACTTTCCGAAGAGGCAAAGGAAGACCTGCAGGTTACTGCCTTTGAAAAACTCGTGGCCCGAACGGGTGATGAAATCAGAGCAATGCTTCTAACCCAGTTTAGAATGCACGAGGAGATTATGAAGTTCTCCAACGGCCGCTTCTACGGCGGTAACCTGAAGGCGGACCCTTCGGTTGCACGCCACACGCTGGTCGACCTTGGCGTTGATCCCGTCTCTCCTGATTCAACCGATAACTGGATCAACCGAGCTGTAAATCCGAAAGAGCCGGTCGTTTTTCTCGATACGGCGGAAACGGGTAGTAGGGAGAGACAGAGACCGGGTTCTAACTCACGGGAAAACGAAACTGAAGCGGATCTGGTTGCACGGGTTGCCTCCCGGCTTCTGGAACCGCTGGATCCGAAGGAAATCGGTATCATATCTCCTTACGATGACCAGGTAGATATACTGAGTAATCGGATCGAGCGGGAAGACCTGGAGATCAAGACGGTTGACGGCTTTCAGGGAAGAGAAAAGGAAGTCATCATCATCTCCTTCGTCCGGAGCAACGAGGACGATCAGCTCGGCTTTCTCACTGACGTCAGGAGGCTTAACGTCTCTTTGACCAGGGCGAGGCGCAAGTTGATCATGGTCGGTGATTCGAGCACGCTCGCTTCCCATGAAACCTACAGAAACTTACTGGATCTCGTCAGGAAGGAAGGCACCTACCTGAAACTTTAGGGATAATACCTGTCCAAACTCTTCGGACTAACGCCAATAATCCCAGAACTTCATACGGATGAATCTCTTTTTCAAGTAGGGTGTCAGCATCAGACCCGCAATAAACCCCCCGACGTGCGCCAGCCGGGCAACCTGTCCCGCTGTCTCGCCAGCTGCCCGGATAAGCTCGAAGAGGAACCAGAAACCAACCATAATGAACGCGGGAATCTGGATAAAGGTGAAGAAAAAGAAAATCGGTACCAGGGTAACGATCCTCGAATTGGGATATAGAAGGAGATAAGCGGCCATTACCCCGGCAATAGCACCCGAGGCTCCAATCATCGGCGTACCGCTGCCGCTGGTAGCAATTATCTGCAGGGAGGCCCCGGCTACCCCAGCCAGGAAGTAAAAGACCGTAAACCGCAGCGGCCCCATGGCGTCTTCAACGTTGTCCCCGAAAATCCAGAGGAAGAGCATGTTACCGACCAGATGAAAGAAACCACCGTGAAGGAAACTAGAAGTAACCAGGGTCAACAGGATTGGAAACGGTACATAGGGAGGAAAATCGGTAAAACTGGCGAGCTCCCCCGGAACGGCTCCGTACTTGAAGATAAATCGCCGCTTGGGGGATATTTTCACCTGGGTTACACCGGGCTCGGCCAGCCTATCGTAATCAAGCGGGATGACGTCGTTTCTTTTCCACTCCGTAATATCCAGAGTTCTGGTCGGCTGATTGCTTAAGCTAAGCTGAAATAAAAAGACGAGGACGTTGAGAGAGATCAGCGTGATCGTTACCCAGGAAAAGCGGTAGCTGGGCCTGGTATCGCGGATTGGAATCAAGGCTTAGTCAATCCTCCCTTAACTCATCTTGCTTTCCCCCTACCTCATCCGGAACCTCGAAGTCTAATTTGCCCGCCTCACCGTCTTCGTAAAGCGATTCCGGTGTGGATATCCCCATAGAAATGACGAGTTTGATCCCAGCTTCGACGGGCATGTCGATATAGGTGACGTCCTCCTCGGGGAAAAATAGTATCCTGCCCGTAAAAGGATTCGGAGCGGGGAATATGTAAACGGCGACCTTGTCCCCGATATGGTTCGTGACGAAACCCAGACTGTAGCTATCCGGTCTGGGATATTCGACCAGAACCACTTCCTTAAAAGAAGAAAAGGAGCTCTCTCCCAGAATCGCTTCCGATATCTCCTGAGCCGGCGGATATATCCTTTTGATCAGGGGAAGTTTTTTTAATACGATGTTTACGTACCGCTGAACTAGCTTCCCGAGGTAGACCCTGGAAGCCAAACCGAGCAGGATTACCACGACGGCAGTGTAGATGATGCTGAGGCCAGGAATCCACTCGATCCCGAATAACCGCTCCAGGGAGTCGCTCAGCTGGGCTCCCAGTACCGTATTGCGGCCGAAAAAGCTATCGATCAGATTATACCCGAGCCAGAGCAGGTAGCCGGTAATGGTCACCGGCATAATGACTACCAGACCATCTACGATAATGTCCTTGAATTTTCCGAAAATACGCGAGATATTCATTTAATTAATAACGGTGATCAACGCAGAACCATCCATGAAAAGACGAAGGCCTCCGTTAGCTGGAGGCCTTCGTCTTTCTGTACGGACAATAACCTAACTCGACTCGTTTTTCCAGCTAATAAAGGTTCATTCTACACCAGGGCATCTCCCGTATCCTTATCGAAGATGTGGATATAGTCCATGTCGGCAAAGAGCTCGACGTCCTGGTCCGGGTCTATATCGACACGGGGATCCAGCTGAGCCACTATCTCCTGATCGCCGACTTCCGAGTGGACGATGATCTCGTCACCCAGCGGTTCGGTAACCAGTACGTGAACTTCGAAGCTCTTGGACTCGTTCCCCTCGTGAACAGTCTGCTCGGCTACGAGATCTTCGGGGCGAACGCCGAAAGTAACATGCTGTTCGGTAGTTCCGTCCAGCTTGCTAGTAATTTTGTCAGGTAATAGCAATCGGAATCCACTACCGTCTACGTATATATTTCCGTCCTCTTCCTTCAACCGAGCATCGAGGAAGTTCATGGACGGGCTACCGATGAATCCAGCCACGAACTTGTTGCTGGGCTCATCGTAGATGGTCTGAGGAGCAGCGTACTGCTGAATGATGCCCTCGTCTATAACGGCAACCCTGTTTCCGAGAGTCATCGCCTCTACCTGGTCGTGGGTAACGTACATGGAGGTGGTCTCCAGGTCGTGGTGTAGTTCTTGAAGTTCGGCCCTCATCTGAACTCTCAACTTAGCATCCAGGTTGGACAGGGGCTCGTCGAACAGGAAGACCTTTGGATTTCTCGCTATGGCTCTTCCGACAGCAACTCGCTGTCTCTGTCCACCGGAGAGCTCTTTCGGCTTTGAATCCAGCTTGTCGTGAATCCCCAGGAGATCAGCCGTCCTATTTACCCGCTCTTCAATCTCGTCCTTCGGCATCTTCCTCAACTTGAGCCCGAATGCGATGTTGTTGTAGACGTCCATATGCGGGTAAAGGGCGTAATTCTGAAACACCATCGCTATGTCCCTATCCTTCGGCGGAACGCCGTTAACCATTTGATCCCCGATGTAGACCTCCCCGTCCGTCGGCTCTTCCAGACCGGCAACACAACGAAGCGTGGTGGTCTTACCACATCCGGAAGGACCAACCAGGACTATGAACTCGGAGTCCTCAATTGTCAGGTTGGCATTGTCCACCGCCGTGAGATCGCCAAACTTCTTTGTTACGTCTTTTAACCTTACTTCAGCCATATGAAAACCT
>CAZWZR010000011.1:0-8675 GCA_964638365.1 uncultured Thermotogae bacterium
CTGATTATTCAAGTTCGGTACTGGCACAAGACCAGTTCCGAATTGACTGCTGGGTCTTCTTTTGTAAAAGACCAAGAATAGTAGTTAAGATTACTTTTCTACAAGCCCAGTACCTTGGGGTGGGGTTCTTGACTTTCAAAAATCAACGCCAAGAGTGACTATTTCGAAAGGGTCGAAGTCGTATTTTAGCTTCCCTCCCGAAAGATCCAGTTCTTCTAGTTCGTCCTCAATAAGGTTCAACGTGACCACTTTCTCCGCTTGAAAACCTAGATCAATCCTGGACTTGCTGTTCCTCCCCCATGCCTCGTATAGCCGGACTACAAGTCTCCGGTCGGAATCCTGTGAGAGCTTTATCGACTCTACTACGACTCCACGGTCGCTCGTTTCGATGAGCGGCGGGACCTCCATAAAACGATTCACTTGAGTTGTTTCCGTGGGGATGTTGAAATCATAGGCTTCTTCTATAATCCCTGCTTGTCTGAAATCGCCTGAATGCGGAAGAAATGAATAAGCAAACTCATGATGCCCCATGTCCGCCTCCGGGTCAGGCCACTTGGGAGCACGCAAAAGGCTTAATCCGATTCTTGATTTGTCGACGTTAACTCCGTATTTCCCATTATTCAACAGAGCGGCACCGAAGCCGTATTCCGATACGTCTACCCATTTCTGATGGGGTACTTCGAATCTGGCCTCGTCCCAGGTAGTATTTTCGTGAGTAGCTCTGTTAAAGTGACCGAACTGTACCTCGTAAGTTGCTTCATGAGCCTGGACGTTGACCGGGAAGTGGGACTTAAGCAGTACTTTTTCCTCGTGCCAGTCGACCTCCGTCTTGAAGTCGAGCCTCTTCGAATTTCGGAATATTGTAATTCTTTGGTTGATTAGGGAATTCCCGTAGGACCTCTTTTGTTCCAAAACACCCCTAACAGGGCCCGATTCCAGCATTCTATTGCGGTCCGGTGCCGGGACCGGTTCCGAATTTTCGTAAATGTCTTCCTCGAGTTCCCAAGCCTCGAATTCCGTCGGTATATCAGTATAAGCGATGAGTTGATTTGCCCGGCCCGTTACAACTTCCCTCTCGGCCTCTTTATCGAAGATAGAACTGATTTCCCCTCTTTCATCGAGAGTTACTTTAATTCTTTCGTTTTCAAGCTTATTCGAGGTAACCTCGATTCCGTTTTTCGCGGGACTAGTTCCCTCCTTTATCTTAAAAGTTTTACCACCCAGGCCGGGAAGTTCTGTTGCTGAAAACACGGCCTTACAGTCGTGGCTAATTTGACCGGGGAGTTTGGCTCCATCTTCGGTCTCTACGTAGATATCGTCTCCTAAGCCTCCTTTTACTTCGGTGCTTACTACCCGATCGGTTTTCCAGGAGAGGGAGTTCCCGACGAAGAAGTATTGCGTATCGGGTTCGGTCGGTAATATATGGTTTTTGGCTTCGTTTAGTAGCTCCTTGCTTATTGACTCGACCTCTTCGTAATCCCTTTCGGCATCCACGTAAACTTCCCTGATGGACGAGCCGGGTAGTATGTCGTGAAACTGATTAAACAAGTAGCTCTTCCAGGTGTCTTCGAGTTGATCTTTCGGATACTCGAAGCCCTTTTGCCTAACTGCTGCAAGGGCGGACCAGAATTCCGATTCTCTTAGTAAAAACTCGAGTTCTCTATTTTTTCGTTTTACTTTCGATTGTGTTGTAAACGTGCCCCTGTGTCTCTCGAGGTAGAGTTCGCCATACCAATCTTCAAACTGTTCCCCCTCCTCTTTTAATCTCGTAAAAAAGTTCTTTAAGGAATCAAATTCTATATCCGGCAGGGATCCCATTTCTCGAATATTTTTTACGTCTTCGATCATATCCCTGTTTGGTCCACCTCCGCCATCACCCCACCCGATTAAGTAGGCGGCCTCTTGGTGTTTTTCTTTTTCTTTGTATCCCCTTGCCGATTGGGTCACTTCGTCTATTCCCTTTTCAAGGCTCATCCCGTTATAGGTATCGGCAGGCGGAAAATGGGTAAGCAACCGGGACCCGTCGATACCTTCCCAGTTAAAACTGTGGTGGGGGAACTCGTTTACCTCGTTCCAGCTTAATTTGTGTGTAAAAAGGTAGGGACACCCTGCCGCTTGTGCTATGCCCGGCAGGGCAGCGGAAAACCCGAAGGCATCGGGTAGAAAAGTGATTTTCGGGTCAACGTCGAAATGTTGCCTGAAGTACCTCTTTCCGTAAAGATACTGGCGGGCAAGCGGTTCTCCGCCGCTGAGATTGACGTCGCTTTCTACCCAGGTTCCCCCGACCGGCTCCCACTTACCTTCCTCGATGGCATCACTTAACCTCTCAAATAAATCCGGATAATGCTTTCGGATAAATTCGTAAAGCGCCGGCTGAGAGAATAAAAACCTGTATTCCGAGTAGTCCTCGAGGAGTTTTAAAGCGGTTGAAGAGGTTCTTCCGCATTTTCTTATAGTTTCGCTCCAGGGCCATAACCATGCTGCATCCAGATGAGCATGGCCTGTTGCGGTTAGCCTGAAATCGGAAATTTCGGAAGATAGCTCTTTTAGAGGCTCAAGCTTCGCCTTTGCCTTCCTGGTCCCGTTTCTAAGGGTTTCCTCATTCTCGAATTGAAAAGGGAACTCCTTGCTTGCTTCGTAAAGCCCTGCAAGGATCTTTTCCCTGTTTACGCTTTCCGCGTCCAGGTTCTCTCGCAGATCGTTGAATAGCTTAAATTCGCGATAAAATTCTTCGACGGCTTTTCTGTTTGTAAAAAGTCCCGCTTCTTCGAGTACAAATTCTTCTAGTTCTAGTCCTCCCCAGAACAGGGTAGTGCCTACTTCTATTAATAGCTCGTAGTCTTCACCCTTTTCAGCGTTTTCAGTCAGTAGCAATGAGTCGTGCCCCTGATCAAATGATTTCCACGGGGTCTCGTTTCTGTAACAGAGAGCCTCCACTGCAGGCCTACCTTCGAGCGGACTATTGCCGGATTGTTCCTCAGGCTTAACACTAAAACGGAGGAAGACCCTCTCTCCGATCATTTCTTCGGGGATGGTGAACCTCAATCTAAACCAGAGGCTATTCCCAAGAGCAAGTTCAGGACCTCTCTTTCCCCCATTCATTAGCGTGCTTTCCCCTTCCAACCTGTCGCCCGGTTCGCGCTGGTTGCTTCTGCTCCACTTGAATCCCGGACTGCATTGCTCGAAATCTTGCAGGGGAAGGTTCTCAGGAAGCCTAAAGTCCTGACTTTTGTAAAAAGAAATTCGCTCTAGCCCTTTTTGTTTCGAGACTATCAGGTTCTTTAACCTGTTTTCCGTATCATTGACGCGTTTTTCTCGACCACGTTTCATTCATGCCTCCTGAAATAAAAGATTACATCGGGAGAAAAATTGCTACTGGTTTCCTCGCGCTCAATTTTTAGCCTTCTTCAATTTACGGTTTTGTTTTTAATTAAAGTATTTACTGTATCGATTTTCCATGGGAAGTGGGTGTTTTTTGTCCACTTCGTTCCCCTCTCCGGCTTCCCATCTCAATCTAGAATATCCCAGCAGGTTTCATATTTCAAGTAAAATCGAAGCCATTCGAAACTTTTCTTGAGCAGTCGATATCAACTTTTACCTTAATATGGCTAAAACAGATGTTTTTTGGCTTGACAGAACAGTAAATCTGTTATATTATAGAATCGATTCGAAATGAATAATTCAGTAACGATCCAGGACGTGGCTGATCAGGCTGGAGTAGCTGCCTCTACGGCCTCCGACGCTTTAAACGGTAAATCTCATGTGGCAGAGGATACGAGGTTAAAAGTAGTTAGAGCAGCTGAAGAACTTGATTATAAACCTCATCCGGGGGCCAGGCACCTTTCGAGCGGCGTGGCCCAGCAACTGGGTTTGTTTATCCCGGCTTCTCGAAAACACGTATTTTCTTCCACGGGCTTTTTCAATAAACTCGTTCAGGGGATACACGAAGCCGTGGATGGAACGGACTTCAGTCTCTCCCTCAGGATGTCCGAAACGGAATCCGATGCCAGGCAAAAGCTCCGTTCAGTCCTGGATTCACGGACGCTGGGGGGATTGATACTTACGCATCCGACTGAAGATTCGGATTTAATCGAACTGCTGGAAAAAAGTGGTTTGCCGTACGTCGTACTCGGGAGGCCCAAGAGCGAAGCGCTATACGTGGATAACGATAACGTCGAGGTGGGTGAAATAGCCACCCGGCACCTTATTGACCATGCTCAGGGTAGAGTAGCTTTTCTCTCCGGTCCTTCCAAATTTACCTATACCGAGGATCGACTGGAGGGCTACCAATCCGCTCTGGAGGAAGCAGGCCTCTCGTACGACGAGGAGCTCGTATGGAATTCTGAGCTGGTGGAATCGGCGGCTTACGACGTTGTCTATGAAAAAGCTAAGACACATCAGTTTGGTGGGATATTTGTCTCGGGTGATGTCCAGGCCGTAGGCGCAGTACACGCTTTGAGGGATCTGGATAAGGAAGTTCCCGGAGACGTTTCTCTGGTTTCCGTGTGTAACAGCCAGCTTACGAAGCACTTTGATCCATCAATTACCACCGTTGATCTTCACGAATACTGGCTCGGTAACTGGGCTGCTAAGAGATTAATACAGGAAATTGAAGGAACCGGACGAGACCGTCCGAAGGTCGTCATACCGGGAGATCTTATAGTTAGAAATTCCTGTAGCTGTGAGGCAGAAAATGACTCTGGCGACTGTTGACTTAAGCGGAGCAAGTGGGTTTTTTGTCGTCAGTTCAATTCATTGCAGACAAGGAGGTTATTAAATGTTATCGGACGGAATGGCCGAAAGGAGATTTGCTACACCCCCTAAGCCTGATCCAAAAAGGGGGCAAACGGTTTTTGAGCCCGACGGGAAGGGTTCGGGTAACTGGGTTGGGGCTCCAAAAGTCGTCTTTGACAGCGGCGAAGGAAAGTTCTACATGTATCATCGAGTTCGGAAACCTCTGGGAAAAGGTCGGGGGGTAAAGGCGAGAATTGCGGAAAGCCAGGACGGAAAAGAATTCGACGTAATCTGTGAGGGTACCAAGGAACAGCTGAACGCGGATAGTCTGGAGGCTGGATCGATTATAAAGGACCCGGATAGTGGCAAATGGCGCCTTTACGTGAGCTATCAACCTACCGGTCATAACAGCTGGCGCGTTGGGATGGTTGAAAGCGATTCCCCCGGGAACTTCGACTTCTGGGAGCATAGAACAGTTATGCTTCCTGAAGATTACGGGCTATTTTCTTTAAAGGATCCAAGCGTATACATCGTCGGGGGTCAGTATTATGCTTACGTCTCTGTTGACCAGGAGGGAGATTACGAGGTAGTCGAGAGAAACGGAAAGCAGGTACGGAGACCCCTGGGTTTTGACTCTTCCGGGCTCTTGACCAGTCCTGATGGGAAGTACTGGAGGGACTTTAGGTACGTTTTAGAATCCGGCAAAAGTGCTCAGGGTGAGCGGGGGGGTTATAAGGCTAGGCTCAACTCCGTCATATGGTTACCTCCCCTGTTCGTGGGGTTCTTTGACGGCGGAGATACCTTTTACGACAACTTCGAAGAGTGGGCTGGCGTTGCTACAAGCCATGACCTGGAAAACTGGAAGCGCGTTACCCGAAACGGACCCTGGGTGGAGAGCCCTCATGGCTCAGTCAGGTACATGGATGCCCTGATTCATGAGGAGAAAATCTATTACTATTACGAATTTACGAGGGAAGATGGGAGTCACGAGATTAGAGTCAATATAAGGGAAATACAGTGATGTTTACAAGCTTGCTATATCCAGAAGAGGGCTAAATCGATGCTTAACCATCTATATACGGGTTTCAAATGATAAATAATAAGTATATAGATAAGTTGCAATGCGGCTTCGGGCGAAATCGGGGGGAGCGGGATGAAGAAAACTGATTACTTGCTCTTTTTCCCGTTTTTTGCGATGATCTTCATATTTCTCGTCTTCTTCCTCGTCTGGACAGCCGGTGTATCGTTTACCGATTGGGTGGGCGTCTTTCCTTCCTACAATTTCGCCGGAATATCGGCTTACGAAGGGGTTATTGGAAGTTCCGGTTTCCAGAGAGCTTCCGTAAACACATTGGTTTTTGTCGGTGCGGGAGTACCGCTTTTAATCGGTTCCGGGCTGCTGGTTGCTGTTACAATTGACCTTTTACCACAGGGAAAAGCCAGCTCAATAATGAAGACCGTCGCAATTCTGTCCTTTGGGTTGGCTCAGGCAATTACTGGCGTCCTCTGGGGCTGGATATTTAATCCCTCCCAGGGAGTGATAAATAGCATTATGGAATCAATTGGTCTTGGGGGCCTGACTCAGTCCTTCCTGACGGATCCTTACATGGTTATTCTGGCGATCTTAATCACTCTTATCTGGAGGTTCAGCGGTTATACCGGGGTCGTATTCTACGGTGCAATCAGTTCCGTGCCCAAATCGCACAGGGAAGCAGCACGTATAGATGGAGCTTCCATATTCCAAATTTATCGTTACGTGCTTTTTCCGGAGATAAGGGGCATTATACTGATGTTCTCTCTGTTATTGAGCATGATGGTTATTAAGACCTTTGGGATTATCTGGACTATGACCGGTGGAGGTCCTGGAGTTTCCTCCATGATTTTTCCTGTTCTCATATACAGAAGGATGTTTTCCGAATTCAATTTCGCTCAGGGCGCAGCTGCCGCGATGATATTCCTTGGGATAATCATGTTGTTTGCAGGTCCTTATATCTATTTCCAGTACAGGGAAGGTGAATTCTAGTTGCCTAAAATCAAACTGCGATACGTTGTCGGGGGTTTTTTGGCGGTAATTCTGGGTGCCTTTTTCCTGTTTCCATATTGGACCGCTATTATCACGGCGACCAAGCCGCCGCTGGAAATCAGGACGACGAATCCCCTGATTCCCGGTTCCGAGCTAGTTGTATCTTACGCAAAGACGGCTTGGAGCATGGTAAATGGGTCTTACATCACTTCTTTGCGGATCGCATTAACTTCAATGGCAATTAGTATCATCATAGGTTCTATCGGGGGATACTATTTAAGTAAAGTCAGAGCGCGATATACCTTCTTAACGGTAGTTACACTTTCAATAGGAATCTACCTTCCTGCTACAATGCGACTTGTGCCGCTGGTCCGGGTAGCAAATACGCTTCATCTCTTCGACGTTCCGGAATATATCGGTCTGGCGATTGGAGGTGGGCAGCTTCCGGTAGTTGTCTTCATATTCCGCGAATTTTACAACAGGGTTCCCGATTCGCTTGTCGAGGCAGCAGAAATATCCGGCGCCTCCCACTGGCAAATTTTTCTCCACGTAATGTTTCCGCTTTCGAAAACGGCTGCAGTCTCAGCCGGAATTATAGGGTTTACCGTTGGCTGGAATAATCTGATCCTTCCTCTGGTTTTGACCTCGGGCAGCGAAGGCAGGCCGATTATGGCTCAAGTTGACCTGATGTCCCGGGCATCTGCCTGGGAGATAGGGGTCTGGAACTTACAGCTTTCGGGCGCCCTGTTTGCGATGATACCGGTCGTAATTATTTACGTAATAATGCAGGAACAAATCGTAAAAGGTTGGACAGAAGGTGCTATAAGCGGATGAGTGTTCTCAAAATGAGCTTAGATATAGACGGTACTGCTAATTTTCCAGTACTAAATCGTTTAGATCATATCTGAAAAGTGCGGAGGTGGTAGCTGTAGTATCCTCTTGGATGGCATCGATAATTCTATATCCTCAGAGTTAAAAACTTTCCCCACAGGGGTGAAACCAATGAACAAACATTTATTCAACATACGCAAAGGAATTGTCGGTATTTTAGTACTTACATTACTGTTGTCGGGTATGGCCATTTCCGCCGCGGCCTCCGAGCACATGGATGAACCCGAGATTCCAGAAAGCATGATGCCCGTTCCCGAGGCAGGAACAGAAGTTGGTGAATCTAGCCTGGACATACTGACTGGCTGGGTGGCGGGCACCGGAAGAGATACGCGACAGAAGATCGTCGATGTCGCCAATCAGTTATGGGACTTCGAAGTTGAAATCGAAGAGGGAACCAGCGGTCAGTTACCCCAGGTTGTAGCGAGCAGGGTTGCCGGAGGTAAGCCCGTTTCTCTGGTCAGGATACCGCCGACTAGCGAAACGCAGAGCCTTGCAAGTCAAGGTGTCTTCATGGACGTTACCGACATCTGGGAAGATTACGGATTACCTGACGTAATCACGGACTCTCTAGAGAGCCTGTACAAGGCAAATGGCAATTACTACGGATTCCCTCAGGTAATCGAGGACCACAGTATGTTGTTCCACAACGTTGAGGTACTTGAAGAAGCGGGAGCGGACTTACCGCCTTACGAAAGCTACGATAAGTTCTTCTCCGTTCTCGAGAAAGTCGAAGAGAACACGGATGCGACCCCGATCGTCCTGGGGGTCAAGGAGCCGAACGCCGCTCGATGGCTGTTCGGGAAATTGATAGTGGGTGCCATTGGTCCTGAAGGTTACGCCAGGGTAGCAATCGGAACAGCCACGATGGAGGATTGGACGACGGTACTCGACCAGGCAAAAGAACTTCTTTCCTATGCCAACGAGGACGTCTCAACGCTGAAATCTGGTTTCGGCCCTCAACAGAGGACGGCCGCAGGAGATGCCGCATTTACTAACGGTGGTACCTGGTTTGTCCCGATATTTAACG
>CAZWZR010000011.1:8685-14387 GCA_964638365.1 uncultured Thermotogae bacterium
GGCTGGAGAAAGGGGCGAGGTCTGGGACTACGCACCGATGCCGGGCCCGAGCCGTAATACGCTTTACGCAATGGTCTCCTCGTACTGGATCGGAGCTACGTCTGAACAGCCGAATAACGCTAAAGCCATGGTATATACTTCCCTGTTACCCGAAGTTCAGAAGGAGATGGCTCTAACCAAACAGGCAGCCCCTGCGCGTACCGATGTTGACGTTCCCGAAGACGAAGCTTCGGCGGGCACGCTGTATCAGATAAATCAGTTACAGTCAGCTGATGCGGTCGTACCAACTTTCGATCTTATCATTCCATCCGGCCTTGGGACGGAATACGAAGACGTTCTAATGCAATTCATATCCAACAGAAACGTGGATAAGACCGCGGAAGAACTCGTTCAAATTCAGGAAGAGAACGAAGACGAATATTCAGGTGGATACTCTTTCTAACTGGTTAATAAGAAAATTAAATTTTTAGTTCTTGGCTCGCGCCGGCTACTCCCGACGGGAAGTAGCCGGCGTTATTTTACAATGGAATAGTTTTAATTTAATAAGACAGAAAAGAACGCCTTCTCGGTTAGGTTTAAAAAATTGGACCAGGAAATTTTCTACTTGAAGCCGGAAAAGCTGGCTATTTTTTGTCTAAATTGAGTAATTAGACGATCCACGTTTTGGTTATATAGAGTTCAACACTGGAGGGATGGCCGATGAATATAGTAGTTATAGTAGCGGACAGCCTGCGAACCGATTACGTTGGCTCTTACGGCTCTGAAGTCGAGACACCGAATATAGATAGGCTGGCTTCTCGGTGAGTACAGTTCAACCAGGCATACGGGGAAAACCTCCCTACTTTACCCATGCGTCGTTCCTGGTGGACGGGAAAATACCACTTCCACGAAGCGGGATGGCAGCCCTTTACATCCGACGATTACCTTCTCGCAGAAGTACTGTGGGACCAGGGGTTTAACTCGGCGTTGATCACTGATACTTATCACATGCATAAACCCGTCTACAATTGCGGGAGGGGTTTCGATACCACTGCATTTATCAGAGGTCAGGAATACGATCCCTGGATCAAGGAAGCGGAAGATATCCCTACCGTAGAGGAATCTCCTATTTACAGGCTAAAACATGGAAGCGGGCGAGAAAGAGACGAACTGTGGAGAGAGAGGTACAACCAGTGTTTAAAAAACAAAAGCGTTCAGGAAGAGGAAGAAGATTACTGTACCCCCAGAGTAGCGAAAGAAGCCGTGAATTGGCTTGAAAGAAAGGCGTCCGTACAGAAGAGGGATTTTTTGCTCTGGGTAGATATGTTCGATCCCCACGAGCCTTGGGATCCGCCTGAACCCTATCGATCGATGTACAAGGATCCCGGGTACGAAGGTCCGGATATCGTCGATCCGGTGCCGGGTTCGGTGGAGGGTTATATGAACGAAGAAGAGGTCCAGAATACCAAGAACCTCTACGCTGGAGAGGTCACGTTCGTGGATAAGTACGTTGGTAAAATAATAGATTCTCTCCGCGAACTAAACCTGTACGAGGATACTCTCGTCGTTTTCACGAGCGACCACGGGGAACCTTTTGGGGAACACGGTTATATCAGAAAAGCCCGGCCAAGAAATTACCAGAACCTCGTGAAAATTCCCTGGATTATGAAGTTTCCGGGTGGATGCTTTGCGGGAGAAAAAATTGACTCGATCGTTCAGTCGGTCGACCTCATGCCCACTTTCCTCGATTTGCTGGATATAGATACGGAAGAGCTGACTCTGGAATTTACCGAGCCGAAACAGTCCGGAGAAGCGGAGAATATTTTCCCTCAGGATTTAACCAGCAAGGCATCGAGGCAGCAACTTGGGGGACAATCCCTGGTTCCGTTGATAGAAGGGGATGTCGATGATATCAGGGACTTTGCTGTTGGAGGACATTACAACAGGGAGTGGTACCTAAGAACCCAGCGGTGGACATACCTTTACCCGCTTGACGAAGGGGAGAAGCCTCAACTCTACGATCGAAAAAACGACCCGATGGAACAAAACAATCTGATTGATGAAAAATCAGAAATGGCTAAGAAACTGGAGCTTAGCCTCTTGAGAACGGTTCATTCCCTTCAAAACCAGTCCGATTAATAATTAGAAGGCAGGAAAATTTGTCGATTACACAATCCGAAATATTCTGGCTCTTTTTTCAAGCAATAATTCTGGGAATTTCAATTATCGGACTGGACTGGGACGCCAGAGGGGAAGGCTTTGGGTTAAAAGTCCGTCTTATTATGGTGCTGGTGCTCGTTGTGGCCACCGTTTTTCTGGGCTCACCAGGAGCCATTGGGGGCTTACTGCTCTACTGGTTTTACACAAGACATTTCAAAGAAAAATAAAGTGTTTAAATATTTCTGGGTGATTGGGTTGGTGCATGAATAGCCATACGGCTTAGAGCTTATCAAATGCCTGTTTTTTGACTTCGCGGGTTCCGGGGAGCGAGGCTAGGACTTTTCTTAATTTGGAGAACTTAAGGCTCAACAAAGGAAAGCAATAAATAATAAACAGAGGAACTACTTGGTCGATAATATCTGAATCGTTTGAAACGGGATATAAAACCACTACAATATATCGATGATCGTTCGTTCAGTTACAAGATTTTCTTGAACTAAGTCGATTGATTTAGTAAACAGTATAATAACATACCAAGCTGGGAGTGGGTAAATTGAGTACTTCGAATCCCGTACCTGAGATGAAGGAAAATATGAAGCAGTCGGTCAGCACTCTCCAGGAGGAGCTGTCCAAAATTCACGTAGGCCAGGCGAATCCCGCCATGATAGAGGACATCGAGGTGGAGTATTACGGTACAGATACTCCGCTAAACCAGATATCCAATATATCAGCTCCTGAAACCGGACTTTTGGTGGTTCAACCTTATGATAGCAGTCAGATTCAGGCGATTGAAAAGGCGCTCATGGAGGCGGAGCTGGGATTGAACCCGAGCAACGACGGTGAAGTAATACGGGTTCCCGTGCCGAAGCTCTCCGGGGAACGCCGAGAGGAGCTGGTAAACCTGATAGAAGAGAAAGCGGAAGAGACGAAGGTAGCGTTACGAAACATCAGGCGGGATACAAACAAAGAGATAGAGTCTCAGGAGGAGGAAGGGGAGATAACTGAAGACGATATGTACATGCTGAAGGACGAGGTAGACGAGATAACCTCCTCTATGACTGACAGGGTGGACGAACTGGTCGACAACAAGACGGATCAGGTTAGGTCTGTTTAGTCACGACGCTTTACCTGAACCGGTCAGGTTGTAATAGTTCGGATTTTCCGCGTTTTTTGGGAGAGTTAATATCCATCGCTTTTTCCGATTTATTTCCAGTAAAGCTAATTGTAGTAATTGGGTTGATTTCGGGAGAAGCCCTATTTTTTACTCTGGGCAGTAATTATGCGTTTGGCCTCTGGTACGGACTGGGCGTGGCCCTGGCCCTCAATGGCGTGTTAGTGGCCTGGGCGTCGGAAGTGAATGATGGCGAAGGAAAGGATAAAGTTGCCTGGAGGGCTTCTGCTATAGCCCTGGTTAGACTACTAATATACGGCCTGGCCCTGGTTTTAGCGACTTTGACCGAATGGTTGAGTTTTTTTGCTGCAGCGGGAGGGGTTCTCCTGCCAGTTTTTACGCTGCGGCTCAGTGAGGCTTTTAAGATTAACCGATTTGGAGGTTGAAGATGTTAGAGCATCTCGGGGAAAAGTTAGTCCTGCGTATTGGAGGCTCGGATATCCTTGGGCTTGATATAATGACCCTTATCATGTCCTGGGTCGTAATGGCGATCATAATTGGTTTTGCCTGGTGGCTCAGAAAGGGGCTCGATCAAGACGTCGAGGAAGAACCTTCGGCCAGACTGGTAATGCTGGAATCCTTAATAACCCTGCTCGAAGAGCAGTTTTCGGGTGCGTTTGAGTCCGAGCGCCTTCAGACTCAGCTCTTTTCCTTTATCTCCACTATTTTCCTTTTTATCACCGTATCGAATTGGGTTTCGATCGTTCCCGGGCTTACCTCGCCGACTCAGGACTTCAATATTCCACTGAGCTTTGCCCTGCTGGTATTCCTGGCTTCTCACTATTACGGTATGAAGCTCAACGGAACAGGGAGATATCTCAAGTCATTTGCCGAACCATATCCCTTCATGTTGCCGATGAACATTATATCGGAGATAGCAAAACCGATTTCGCACTCTTTTAGGCTTTTTGGAAACGTATTCGGGGGAGCAGTGCTGATAAGCGTCTTGACCGCGAAGTTGATACCAATTCTGCTACCCGCGTTTTTTCAGGCGTTTTACGGACTTTTCATCGGAGTAATTCAAGCTTTCGTCTTTGCTTTATTGGCGGTTTCGTACATAAACGTAGCAGTTGAGCAATAATTAACAACAATCAGGAGGTATTTATTCGATGGAACTTTCAGCGAGCATAGCAACGGCAGCCAAGTATCTGGCAGCGGGATTTGCCATGGGGATTGGATCCATTGGGGCCGCTTACGGTGAGGGGCAGGTTGCCTCTCATGCGATAGATGGGATGGCGCGTCAACCGGAGATGGAGGACAGTCTGCTCAGAACGATGGTTATCGGTCAGGCGATTACGGAGTCAACCGGTATTTATTCCCTAATCGTCGCAATTATGCTGTTAATGGTCGTTTAATCCGGGGTTACTTATGGGACTAGAGTGGCAGACGATTATCGAGAGCCTTAACTTAACAATAGTGGCTAACTGGATCAACTTCGGTATTCTCGTCGTCGTTCTGTCCTGGCTACTTTTTCGTCCGGCGAAGGAGTTTATTCAGGAGAAGCGGGAAACGATTAAGTCGAGAATAGATAATGCACAGGAAAAGGAAGAGACTGCCCGGCAGTTAAAGAAGGAGAGGGAAGAAGAGCTAAGGGAAGCCAGGCAGCGCCGGAGCGAGATCATTGAGAAGGCCGAGCGCCGGGCGGAGGAAATAATAGAAGAGGGAAGAGAAGAGGCCGAAGAAGAAGCTAAAAGAATAGTAGAGCAGGCAAAAGAGGAAGCCAGGCAGGAGAAGGAAGAGGCCTTCGAGGAGCTGGAAGAGGAATACGTGGACATGGCCCTGGCCGGAGCGGAGAGAATTCTGGAACGGGAGATAAACAAGGAAGATCACGAGAAGTTTCTTGATTCCCTCTTCGATGAATTGAAGGAGAAAGAGTTGAAAACGGAATGAAATCCATAGAAGTCGCGGATCGGTACGCTCAGGCAATTTACGAACTCGGGGTGGAGGAAGACGCGCTGGATAGGTTCCAGGAGGATCTGGCCGAGGTAAGTCGGTTAATCGATTCTAACGAAGAACTGATGGATTTTCTCGTCCACCCACTTGTTCCCAACGATGACAAAGAAGACCTTCTGGACGAAATGCTGGGCGACTCCCTGCTCCGGGAAACGATGAACTTCCTGAAATTGCTCGTGAGTAAGGACAGGGAGGACTATCTTCCGTTGATCTACAAGAGGCTGCGGGTGATCAGGAGGGACGAAGAGGAGATAGTCGAAGTCGAGATAATGATCCCACCTGGGATGGAAAAGGAGCGAATAGCCGACAGGGTCAAAAGCAGGCTGGAAAAAATGTTGGATAGATCCGTTTACGTAACTCAAATCACTGTGGACGCCGATCTCATCGGTGGGATTAAGCTAAAGATCGGGGAACAGGTAATAGATGGTTCAGTCCAGGG
>CAZWZR010000011.1:14487-18244 GCA_964638365.1 uncultured Thermotogae bacterium
ATAAACGGTCTGGCAATGAGCCTGGAAGAGGATAGCATCGGGGCGATACTTTTCGGTGACGTCGAGGAAGTGGAAGAAGGCGATAAGGTCAAGCGCACCGGAAAGGTTCTGGAGACCAAGGTAGGACCTGAACTACAGGGTCGAGTTGTTGGACCGCTGGCCGATCCCCGAGACGGTAAAGGTGAGATCGATACGGATAAAACCAGAAACATCGAGATAAAGGCCCCGGGGGTCGTTGACCGTCAGCCGGTGGAAGTTCCTCTGCAGACCGGTTACAAGTCCATTGACGCCCTGACGCCAATTGGAAGAGGGCAACGTGAACTGATCATCGGTGACCGAAGGACCGGAAAGTCCGCGATTGCCATCGATACAATACTCAATCAAAAGGAGACGGACGTCCACTGTTTCTACGTGGCCGTCGGGCAAAAGACGTCCACTATAGCCAAGACCATAGACACACTGAGACGAAACGGTGCCATGGAATATACGACGGTCGTTACTGCAAATGCCGAGGACCCGACACCGATGCAATACATCGCCCCTTATGCCGGAACTGCCATGGCTGAGCACTATATGTACAGCGGTGAGGACGCTTTCATAGTTTACGACGACCTTTCCAAACACGCGGTGGCCTACAGGGAGATCTCCCTGCTTTTACGCCGACCGCCTGGCAGGGAGGCTTACCCGGGTGACATCTTTTACACTCACTCTCGCCTCCTGGAAAGGGCTGCAAAGCTCAATGAAGAAATGGGGGGTGGGTCGCTGACTGCCTTCCCGATCGTGGAGACCAAAGCCGGTGATATTTCCGCTTACATTCCTACCAACGTGATATCGATAACGGACGGACAGATCTATCTCGAATCGGACCTGTTTAACCAGGGGTTCCGGCCGGCGATTAACGTCGGTGATTCGGTTTCCCGAGTAGGAGGTGCCGCCCAGAACGAGGCCATGCAGGAGATCGCGGGTGAGTTGAGGCTGGAGATGGCTCAGTACCGGGATCTGGAGGCGTTTGCGGAATTCGCCTCCGAGCTCGACGAGGAGTCACAGGCACAGCTTGCACGTGGTGAGCGGGTCATGGAGATGTTAAAGCAGGATCAATACCAGCCGATGCCCGTGGAAAAACAGGCGGTTTCGCTTTACGCTGCCGTGAACGGTTATATAGATGACCTGGAGGTCGAAGAGGTAAATAAATACGAAGAAGCCATGCACGATCACCTCGAGACGTACTACGAAGACGTGCTGGTGGATTTGAAGGAAACCGCAGAACTGACCGAGGTCATCGAGGAAGAACTCAAGCGGGCACTTGCCGAGTTCGACGAGGACTTCAAAGGGGGAGGCGATGGCTCAGGCTCGGGAGATTAAAGGTAGGATAGCGAACATAAAGGACATAAAGCAGATTACAAAGGCGATGAATGCAATCGCCATGGCGAAAGTTACCAGGTTGAAGAACAAACTGGAAGACGCCCGACCCTACCAGGAAATTGTGGATGAAAAGCTGAGACTGCTGGAAAGGAACGTGAATGCAGATGAAGAAACACCGGTAAGCCCACTGCTGGACGAGGGAAACGGAGACGGAGTTGGAATCATGGTATTCAACTCGGATCGGGGGCTGGCCGGTAATTATACGATTGATTTGAATCGTGCAGCCAGGGACTTCGTCCGGTCCCGGGACCGCGAGGTCCGTATATATGCCGGAGGCGAAAAAGGACACAATTTCTTTAAAGGCTGGGAGGAGTTCGAGAGGAGCTGGATCGATTTCTATCAGGAACCGGATTTCCATAAAGCCGAAGCGATCGGTAAGGAACTGCTGAACGCTTACGAAGGGGGCGAGATCGGCGAGCTATGGGCTATCTACATGAAGTTCAATTCCGATCTCAACCAGGAGCTAAAGGTGGAAAAAATCCTCCCGCTGGCTGCTGATGAGAAAAGCGAGGAAGTAACGGAAGCCGAGGAAGTGGGGGTGGCCCGGTCGCACCTTCAGGACGAACATGTATTCGAACCGAATAGAGAAGAGATTCTGACTAACTTCCTGGAGGAGTGGTTTCTGGAGAGGATCTTCTGGATCATACTCAACACGAAGACAAGCGAACACGCGATAAGACGTAAAGCGATGCGAGATGCTACGGACAACGCAAATGAACTTATCGATGACTTGACTCTTACTTACAACAAAGCCCGACAGCAACAGATTACGAGAGAGATAGCAGATATAATCGGTGGGGCCGAGGCCCTCCGAGAAGAGGCTTAAATGAGGTGTCAAAATGGTAGAAGACGTAGAAAGTAAAGGAGAAATTACGGAGATTAAAAGCGCCGTCGTGGATGCCAGGTTTAGTGCCGAGGAAGGTGTACCGTCGGTCAACAACGCCCTGAAAGTAGAGAGGGATGGGGATCAGAAGGATCTCGTCCTGGAAGTGGCAAAGCACCTGGGGGATGAAGAAGTCAGGGCTATTGCAATGGATTCAACTGACGGACTTAAGCGGGGACAACCAATATACAATACGGGTGGACCGATTAGCGTACCCGTCGGCGAAGAGACTCTGGGGAGAATGTTCGACCTGACCGGCAAACCGATTGACGATATGGACCCCCCGGATACTGATGAGACCTATCCGATCCACCGCCCCGCCCCTGAGTTGACTGACCAATCCACAAAGGACGAAGTATTTGAGACCGGAATAAAGGTAATTGATTTACTTGCCCCCTTCCCTAAAGGTGGTAAGGTAGGACTGTTTGGCGGAGCCGGCGTCGGTAAGACGGTTCTGATTATGGAGCTGATCCGCTCGATAGGCTACGAGCACGAAGGTTATTCCGTCTTTTCCGGGGTTGGAGAAAGGACCAGAGAGGGGAACGATCTCTGGCTTGAGATGAAGGAAGCCGGTGTTCTGGAAAATACCGCGCTAGTATACGGTCAGATGAACGAGCCCCCAGGTGCCAGGTTCCGCGTCGGACTGTCCGGAGTGACGCTCGCGGAGTATTTCCGTGACGAGCAGGCACGGGACGTACTGCTGTTTATAGATAACATATTCCGGTTCGCTCAGGCCGGTTCCGAAGTCTCGGCTCTGCTGGGCCGGATGCCCTCGGAAGTGGGCTATCAGCCGACCCTTTCAACGGAAATGAGCGAACTTCAGGAGAGGATTACTTCGACTAAGAGCGGTTCGATTACTTCAGTTCAGGCGGTTTACGTACCGGCTGACGACCTGACGGATCCCGCCCCGGCTACGGTCTTTTCCCACCTGGATGCCACGATCACACTGGCCCGGGACATAGCGGAGAAAGGGCTATACCCTGCCGTCGATCCGCTCGATTCGGATTCTTCCATGCTGGACCCACACGTGATACCCCAGGAGCATTACGAGGTAGCTCAGAGCGTGCTAAGGACCCTGCAGAGGTTTGAAGATCTTCAGGACATAATTGCTATAATGGGTATGGACGAACTATCCGAAGAGGATCAGGTGACTGTGGAAAGGGCAAGGAAGATCCAGCGGTTTCTGAGCCAGCCCTTTTCGGTAGCTGAACAATTTACCGGGAGGGAAGGCAAATACGTCAGTCTGGACGACACGATCGAGGGCTTCAAAGCGATAGTGAACGGAGAACTGGACCACATCCCGGAACAGGACTTTTACATGGAAGGTTCCATCGAGGAAGTAGTTGAAAACTACGAAAGCGAGTAAATTAGATTTCCTGTAAGTATTTAAAAGCCCCGCCTTTCTTCGGCGGGGCTTTTGTATTTTAAGACAGTTTTTAAAGTTTTCTTTGA
>CAZWZR010000012.1:0-1567 GCA_964638365.1 uncultured Thermotogae bacterium
TTAAGTCCAGCTTAAGGTCCCCATCAACTTCTTCTACGAGAAAGCTCCCGTAGAAGAACTTTCCGTCCTGCCAGTCCTTCGTCTCGCCATCGTCGTGGTATACGGGGATCTCGACCTCTACTCCTCCGTCCTGACCTTTATTGACCGCCAGTTTGAGCAGGTCAGGGGTTTCACCCGTATATTGAACTGTCTCCGTAAATGGCACCCCATGGCCCGGACGAATATACATCGGCATCACGTCCAGCGGGGCTTTTACGAGGTGATAACCACTGGTTAAAAACTCGCCCGACCACCAGCTCTTCCAGTCTAACTCTTCACCGTTATTTCCATGAGGGAGGTATAGCAATCTTTTGTCCGAATCTCTCTCCACTACAGGAGCGACCAGGATGCTTTCCCCAACCATGAACTGGTCGGCTACTGAATACGTTTCTTCATCATCGGAGAATTCCATAAACAGGGGGCGCAGTATCGGCAGCCCCGTCTCGTGCGTTCGATAAAATTCCGTATAGAGGTAAGGAAGTAGTTGATAGCGCAGAGACATATACTTCCTGTTTATCTCCTCGTTCTCATCACCAAACGACCATGGTTCCTGAGATACAGTCCCTAATCCGGAATGGTTACGGTAGAAAGGGAAAACGGATCCGAGCTGTATCCAGCGAGTTAGCAGTTCCGACTCAACGTCGCCGGAGAACCCCCCAATATCCGGTCCGACAAACGGGACGCCGGAGAGACCGAGATTTAGCGCCATGTAAATGGACATTTTCATGTGTTCCCACGTGGAGGAATTATCCCCGGTCCACTTGGCGACGTATTTTTGCATACCGGCAAACCCGGCTCGGGTCAGTATAAATGGCCTCTGATCCGGTCTTTTATTTTCAAATGCTTTTCTCGTGGCCAGGGCTTCGTAATAACCGTAGAGGTTGTGCACTTTGCCGTGATCGACCTCTTCCCCGGTCTCATTATGATGGACCATATCCTCCGAAGCGGCATCGCTCAAGTTCCTCAAATCGAACTTGAACTCGTAATCCAGGTGTCCTCCGTCTTCAACCTCTTCGTCCACGCTATCTGCCACTTCCCGAAGCTGTTTCTTACCAAAGAAGACCGCTGGCTCGTTCATGTCGTTCCAGATTCCATCAACACCCTGAGCAAGCAGTTTCTCGTTTTGGTCGGCCCACCAGTCTCTAACCCCTTCTCTTATGAAATCTGGAAAAGAGCAAAAACCCGGCCAGACGGAACCTGAAAAATCATCGCCGTCCTCGTCCTTGACGAATACGTCGTTTTCCCTGCCCGACTCGTAAACTTCATAACCCTTTTCTTCTTTTATTCCCGGGTCGACGATATTTACAACACGGTAGTTCATGTCGTGCAGCTTATCTATTAGACCCTCAGGGTCGGGGAACCGATCCCTGTCCCAGGTGAAATCCTTGTTTTCGTCCATGTGCTGTATGTCAAAGTAGATGGTATCACATGGCAACCTCCTCTCCCGAAATTCCTCGGCCAGGTTCAGCGCCTCTTCCTGATTCCTCGGCACACCGTATTTCGAGTGGTGGTAGCCGAGGGCCCACCT
>CAZWZR010000012.1:1667-16628 GCA_964638365.1 uncultured Thermotogae bacterium
AAATAGCCGTTCTCGAGGGACCAACTACCTGGACGGCCGTAAACCAAACCAGGTAGCCAACCACTACCGCCAGTAGAGCGGAATAGACCAGCACACCCCAGACTCTTCCGGGAACCGCTACCCAGTTTTGCTGTATCACGGAACGACCGGCAAAAACCCACAGTCCGATCGAGCCAAAAGACATGGTTATGGCAGTTAACCTCAGCGGGGAATACTTTTCCAGTAAACTCTCGGATAGTACCGTATAAGTTGCCAGAGAGAGGGCTGCCGATAGGGTAAGAACATCACCAGTGGTCCCGGAGCCCCCGAAAGATATATTCCCGCCTCCCAGGGTTACCAGAAACACGCCAAAAAAGCCCAGAAGGGTTCCAAACCACCCTTTCTTTCCCAGCTTCTCCCTGCCCAGGATTGCCGCAAGTGTACCCGTCCATATTGGGGCAGTTGCGATGAATAAAGATGAATTACCGGCAGTCGTCAGCGATATCCCCTTGATGAAAAGTACCTGGTAAAACGAATGGCCCACTAATCCAAGTACCAGTAATTTTAACCCATCTCTGAGCGGTATATCACGCCAACCTTCTGTAGCCAGGAGGAGCGCAACGATAACTACCGAAGCCAGAGTATAACGAACTACGTTGAACGGGAGCGGGGGAACCGACGCCACAGCCCACTTGACCAGACTAAAATTGAGACCCCAGATAAAAATAACTACTGATAGCAGTAAATATGCGATCGAGCTCTTCTCCGTTATCGACGTCATGTCGAAAGATGTTAGCTGAAAGGTGGGCAGAATTCAAAGCATACAAAAACTCAGGGGATAAATAGGTGATCCGATTTCCATGCGATAATTTAGAGAAAGTCCGAATAGGTATTCAAGGGTTCGGAAAGCGCTCTTGACTCTCCCAATAGTATCTGGGGTTCTCAGCGATTGTTGACAAAAAGTACAAAAAACGGAAGGAGGGACGAAAAGAACCGCCCCTCCTCAGTCTCTGATTCATCAGGTTTGTTTACTTGGCAAATTCCAGGTTGTCCTGCGTTATGAGCTTCAGCGGTACCGGAACGAACTCCGTTTCGCCTTCTTCTACTTCTTTTTCGCCTTCCAGCAGCTGAACTGCCTGTTCAACGCCCATTTCTCCCATTACTGAGGGTTGTTGCATAATCGTGGCCGACATTCTTCCACCTTCAATAGCTTCGATAGCGGGATCGACGGCATCAAATCCTACCACGAACATCTCGTCGGCCCTGTCAGCTCCTTCAATGGCCTGAAGAGCACCAAGGGCCATCAGGTCATTCTGAGCAAATACGGCGTCTATATCAGTTTCAGCAGTTAGTATGTTCTGCATTACCTCGTAACCTTCGTTCTGGGCGAACCCGGCTGGCTCGGACGAAATGATTTCCAGGTCCGGCAGGGATTCAACAACTTCGGTGAAGCCCTGTCCTCGTTCCCTGGCAGCGGAAGTACCTGGAATACCCTCCAGCATGACTATCTTACCCTGAAGAGCCAATTTAGCTGCCGTGTAATGAGCCGCCATCTTACCGCCGGTTACGTTGTTGGAAGCGACGTAGATTGCTACGTCACCGCCACTAATCCCTCTGTCGATAGCCAGTACGGGAATTCCGGCTTCGTTGGCTTCTTCTACTGCCGGGACAACGGCTTCACCGTCGGTAGCGTTGATCAGCAGTGCATCTACTCCCCTGGAAACAAGACTCTCAATATCGGACATTTGTGTTGACACGCTGTCCTGCCCATCTGCAACTACAAGCTCGACTCCGTGCTCTTCCGCTGCTTCTTTTGCCCCGTCTCTCAGACTAACGAAGAACGGGTTATTTAACGTAGAAACGGACAGACCGAGCGTGTAATCCTGGGCGCTTGCCAGCGCCGTCGTACCTACGATTAATAGTAAAGTTAACAGAAAACTAACAACTAACTTGGAACCTCCTGTTTTCACCGGAGGTCACCCCCTGTGTAAATTTAATTTGCAGTTAAGCTGGCAGTCCCTATGACTGCCTTAGCTTCTTGTCCAGAAGGAGGGCCAGAATAATTATCCCTCCCTTTACGACGTACTGGAAGAAAGTCGGTACACCCGTAAGTATCATCCCGTTATTAATTACGGAAAATATCAGGGCGCCAACGAGAGTACCCGCCAGGCCTCCCTCTCCCCCGTACAGACTCGTACCCCCCAGAACAACGGCAGCAATGGCGTCGAGTTCCCACCCCGACCCCGCCGTAGGCTGGGCGGATGCAAGTCTGGAGGCTAGTATTATCCCGCTGGCAGCGGCAAAGAAACCGGAGATACCAAAAACAGCCGTCTTTAACCTCTCCACCTTGACGCCGGCCAATCGCACCGCTCGCTGGTTTCCCCCGATCGCGTAAATATACCTCCCAACCTGTGTCAAGTTTAAGACTACTAAGCCCAGTACATAGAGGCCGACGACGATTAACACCGGAACCGGAACGCTGAGAACTTTACCTCCGCCGATAAACTTGAAGGTATCTCCGAAACCCCAGATCGGCTCTCCTCCCGTGTAGAGCAGTGTTAAACCCTTGGCGACGGAAAGCATTCCCAGAGTTACGATGAAGGAAGGGATCTCACCGTAAACGGTAATTAAGCCGTTAATCAGTCCAAGTCCCGTACCTGCACCAAGCCCGATTACGATCGACAGCGGCAGACCGAGACCACCGGTGAGGCTTCCGGCTGTAATCACTCCGGATAGCGCGACTATGGACCCAACTGATAAGTCTATCTCCCCCATGAGAATTACAGAAGTCATTCCGATTCCAACTATTGCAATGAGAGAGGCCTGTTCCGCCACGTTGAGTAAATTGCGAGCCGTAAGGAACCTGTCGGTGAGCAGACTCAACGCAACCAGCAGGCCGAAAAACCCGATATAGATGCCGTAATCAGCTGCTATTCTTCGCCAGCTTTCAGTTCGACTCATTGGTTTCGTACCTTCCCCCGATCATTAACTTCACTACTTCATCAATATTCGTCTCTTCGGGCTCCATATCGCCGACCTTGTTACCCTGGTTCAGAATTACGATCCTATCAGCCACGCTGAATACCTCCTGAAGGGTGTGGCTGATAAATACCACTGCTATATCCTGGTCATGGAGATCAGTAATCAATTCGAGGACGCGTTCCGATTCCTCTACGGCGAGCGCGGCCGTCGGCTCGTCCAGAATCACAAGATCCGGGTCGCTATAGATGGATCTTGCAACGGCAATAGCCTGCCGCTGCCCTCCGGACAGGTTCTTCACCTTTGCTTCCATCGAGTCGAAATTTATGTTGAGAACGTCCAGAACCTCCTGGGCCCTGCTGCTCATCTCTTTCTTGTCCAGGAACTTCAGCGGACCAAGTGATAACCTGGATATCTCCCGTCCGAGGAAGAGATTGCCGGCCACATCTATATTATCAGCCAGAGCTAGATCCTGGTAGACGGTTTCGATTCCCAGCTCTTTGGCATCCTCCGGTACTTCAATATTTACTTTCCTGCCTTTATAAAAGATATCCCCACCTGTCTGGTTTAGTGCACCGGCAAGAACGTTTATCAGGGTTGATTTTCCAGCTCCGTTATCGCCAACCAGCCCTACAACCTCGGAGTAACCCACTTCCAGGTCTACGGCGTTCAGAGCGGTAAGGCCGCCGAACCTCTTCGTTATTCCCTCCATTTTCACCAGAAGGGAATCATCCTTATCACCGGCTTTAGCAGGACCTTTAACCTGTCCTTCCGGGGATTCAACCATTAATCCTCACCTCTCGTAAAGTGGTTCTTCTCCGACCTTTTCTCTAAAAAATCAACAACCGAATTCCGATCCGGTAGTGAAGGCTGGGCACCCTCCACGGCCGCGGCCAGACCACCCGCCGCGTTGGCAAACTCGATTATATCCCTTAATCCAGCATCACTCGAAAGCCCAACTGAAAAAGCTCCCGTAAAAGCATCGCCCGCTGCTGTCGTATCCTCGACTTGGACGGAAAATCCGGGAACTGAAAAACTCTCTTTCCCAGAAATGAAGTCCGCACCTCCTTCTCCTTTTGTTATTACGAGGGCTTCAACGCCTTTACCCAGTATTTTTTTCACGAGCCTGTCCCTGTTTTTGACGTCTAACAATTGCTCGAGTTCTCCTTCGTTCGGTGTCAAGAAATCTACAGGGGAGAGTTCAAGATCGCTTAAATCCCTCGCTGGTGCGGGGTCCAGTACAACAGTCGGGGTCCGCTGGTTAGTAGAACTCAACTTCTCCAAAAGGTAGGCAATGGTCTTAAAGGGTATCTCCAGCTGGAGTAAAAGCACGTCGTTATTAAGTATCGTATCCAGGTTGCGATCCACGTACTTCTCGTCCACTTCTCCGTTTGCTCCCGATATAATCACGATCTGGTTCTCTCCCGAGTCATCGACCTGGATCAGAGCGAGCCCTGTAGAAACATTTCTTGTTTCCAGGTAATCCGTCCTGACGCCATCATTCTCGAGGTTAGAAACCAGTTCCTCGCCAAATACGTCCTCGCCGACGAGGCCGTACATTGATACATCGGCGCCAAGCCGTGCGGACGAAACCGCTTGATTTGCTCCTTTACCCCCGGGAACCTTCTTGTATTCCTCGCCCTTTAACGTCTCTCCCGGCCTGGGAAACCTCTCTACCCGTGCCATTTGATCCATATTTATACTACCAAAAACCGCAATCTTACTGCTCATTCTCTCTCAACCCGTATTGGGACGATTCTCTCTCAACCAGGTGAGTCTCCAGGGTCTTCTTCCGGATGTTTCTCTCGCCCTGACCGCTACTTTTCAGCTTATCCAGGAGAAAGTCGACGGCCTGCTTGCCCATTTCGTAAGTTGGTGCAGCGACAGTGGTCAGAGTAGGATTTATCAGTTTCGACAGCAATATGTCGTCAAAACCCACGACGGCTAATTCATCCGGAACTTTAATTCCTAGCTCTTCGGATTTTCTAATTACTCCAACAGCCATTAAGTCGTTGGCCACAACCAGGCCGTCCGGCAGGTTTCCCCTTCCAGTTTGTGCCACGAGTTCCTCCAGGGCCCTTTTCCCGCCCTCGAAAGTAAAGTCACCACCGGCTATCAGCTTCGGGTTCACCTCTTGTCCGGCAGAATTCAGTGCCTCACGATAGCCCTCAAACCTCTTCTCGGCTGTAGAAACCCCCTCAGGACCTCTAACGAACCCGATCCGGCGACAACCCTGTTCCATAAGGTGTTCTGTGGCCTGAACACCGGAACCCAGGTTGTCCGTCATAACCGCGGTGATTTCCCTTTCGGTGGGGTTCCTGTCTACAACTATGACTGGAATCCCTTCTTCAAAGAGCTTGCTTATCCCTTCTACCTGACCCTCAGCGCTCGTTACGATGACTCCGTCCACCCGTTCTTTGATCAGCATTTCCACGTTCCTCTCCTCTTTGTCCAGCTGGCCTTTTGTATCGCAGATAATTACTGAAAGATCTTTTTCATGAAACCGGTCTTCGGCGCCCCGAATAAGTGTAGAAAAGAACGGGTTGGATATGTCGGGTACGATGATTCCAAATACGCCAGAAGACTGCTTTCGGAGCGCATGAGCAAACTTATTTGGCCGGTAGCCCAGCGTTTCCACCGCTTCCATAACCTCGCTTCTGGTGGAATCAGCTACAGGAGCGCTGTCGTTTAGCACCCGGGATACCGTGGAGGGCGATACTTCTGCAGCTTCGGCAACGTCCATTATAGTTACCTCGTTTTCCATAACACACCCTTTATGAAAACCTTTTCATAAGCATGATAAGTGTAACCCGGGATATTGTCAAACTATCTCTGAGATAAAAAAGTATCATAGGTAGGTGGTTTTTTTAAGTCATGGAACAGTCAAGAACTCCGTCCCAGAGAACGGGGCCTGTAGAAAAGCAGTCTTAACTACTATCTTTGGTCTTTTACAAAAGAAGACCCAGCACCCAGCAGTCAATTCGGAACTGGTCTTGTGCCAGTACCGAACTTGAATAATCAGGGCGAATTGACTGCTGGGTACCTCGTATCAAGTTAAGTTAACCAGCCGATTCCTCCCCAGGGGGTGCCCTGGGGCTTCCTCGGGGTGTTTTGGTGATATTTCAATACAGAAAATCACCTGGGTGAAGTTATTCCGAAGAAAATAGATCCAGATATTCGCCGTAACCTCTTTCTTCAAGATCCTCTACCGGAATAAATTCGAGTGCGGCCGAGTTCATGCAGTATCGCAATCCGGTGGGCTCCGGGCCATCTTCAAACACGTGGCCCAGGTGAGAGTCGGCGTGTTTGCTCCTCACTTCCGTCCTTACGGTACCCAGACCGGCGTCTTCGACTTCAACTATGTTATCCGGTTCAAGCGGCCTGGTGAAGCTCGGCCAGCCGGACCCGGACTGGAACTTATCGGTCGAAGAGAAAAGTGGCTCTCCCGATACTACGTCGACGTAGATTCCCTCTCGCTTGTTGTCCCAGTACTTGTTATTAAAAGCCCTTTCTGTATCGTCCTCCTGGGTTACCCTGTACTGAAGTTCGGTGAGCCTTTCCCTTAATTCTTCCTCGCTCGGCTTCTCAAAATCGGCGTAGCTGTTTTCTTCTCCTCTGGTATTTTCCTCCCAGGTAGTCGAAATGAAATCCTCCCTACCTGATCGTTTCTTGTAGGACTGGTAGCTATCCGGGTTCTTTTCATGGTAATCCTGGTGATACCTTTCCGCCGGATAAAAGTCCTCGGCGGGCAAAATTTCGGTAACTATCCGTTCTTCGAACTTCCCGGATTCCTCCAGTTCACCCTTTGAGCTCTCCGCTATTTCCCTTTGCTCACGGTCGTGGTAGAACACCGCGGTCCGATATTGAGACCCGCGGTCAGCGAACTGTCCTCCCGGATCCGTCGGATCGATGTGTTTCCAGTAGGTGTCCAGTATTTTCTCGTACGAAATCCGATCCGGATCGTAATAAACCCGGACTGCTTCGTAATGACCGGTATCCCCGGTAGACACTTCTTCGTAACTCGGATCCTCAACGTCACCGCCGGTATAACCAGCTACTACTTCTTCAACTCCATCAAGAGTCACGAAAGGCGGCTCCATACACCAGAAGCAGCCACCAGCCAGAGTGGCTACTTCCAGTTTTTCAGTATTCAGGTCTTCTTCTATCATTTCGATATCATCGCTCCTCTGTTTCTGATTCGCTCTGGTTCGACCTCCGTTTAATCCTAAGAAATTTAGGGTAACGAACCCAGCTACAATTAAAAGTAGGATCACGAAAATCGAGATCGAATAAGAATTGGAAAACACGATTTCACCTCCGTACCTATTGCCGATGAACCCATTTTTAAACGATAACTCTTTTTATTTATACGAGCCAGGATGGAAGCTTTCCAGTATGAGGGAACCGGAAAGATATCAAAGCGATATCGATTTTGCACCTGAAACTGGCCCCATATATAACGGCGATATTCGGTAAAATTCTTGAAACGGAAAATTGCCCCCGTATCATTTCAGGGATACCGGGAGGTAAATATGCACGATATCAATTTAGAAGACGGAGATATTCTCGCGAAGCAAAAAGAAATGGCGAAAAAGAACGAGGATAAGCTCGCCCACCATGGTGTCAGGGCTATAAACGTAATGGGAGCAATTGGAAGCGGGAAGACAGCACTGATCGAATCAATTCACCAGAGAATCAAGGACGATTACAGTGTTGGTGCCGTTGCCGGGGACGTGGCTGGTACCGACGACTATGATAGATTCGAAGAGGTCGGTATTCAGGCCTATAACCTGAATACTCACTCTGACTGTCACCTCGATGCCCACCTCGTCGACCATTCCCTGGAAAGTATGCCGCTTGATAACCTTGATCTACTGTTCGTGGAGAACGTGGGAAATCTCGTCTGTCCGGCCGATTTCCCGCTGGGCACGGAATCGGAGGTAGTCGTCATTTCAGTAACGGAAGGCGAAGATATGGTAAGAAAACACCCCAAGATCTTCTCCCAAACCGAGGTAGTAGTAATCAACAAAATAGATCTGGCGGATGCCATAGGCGTGGACCCAGAAAAGCCAAGGGAAGATTACAGGGAAATAAACCCTCAGGGGCAAGCGATCTTCACGGCAGCGACGGAGGGAAGGGGAGTAGACGAGCTGATCAAGGCGCTGGATATATCCTCCGCCTAATTCCAGCTCTCCAAACCATGCACGAGTACTCGATAGCTGAGGAGCTAATAGACACTTTATTGCGTCAGGTGGACGAAGAAACACTTTCAAATGCGAACTCAGTCCACCTGGAAATCGGCGAAATCAGGATGGTTTCCCGTGATGCCCTCTCCCAGGCGTTTAAAATCGTTACGGAGGACACGCTGCTCGAGGGGGCGGGTCTAGAGTTCGAGGAAGTACCACTGCTGGTCGGCTGCGAAAAGTGCGATTTCGAGGGTAAGGTCGATTACGAAGACGATTTCTCGCTCCACTTTTCCGTCCCTGTACTCTCCTGCCCCGAATGCGGAAGTTCGGTCGAGATAATCGAAGGTAACGAACTAACAGTCAGAACTCTAACGGTTCCCAGCTCCGATAGCGATGACTGAACCCGTTGCCTGCAGGATCAACGTAAACGGGGTCGTTCAGGCAGTCGGCTTTCGCCCTTTCGTCTACAGAGTCGCCACCGGTAACGATCTACTCGGTTGGGTCAAAAACCTCGGTGACGCCGGCGTAGAAATCTTCCTCCAGGGTAAGAAGTCCGATATCGATCATTTCATCAAAGATCTACGGGAAAAGAACCCCCCACTCGCCCAGGTAGAACAGGTTCATAAAACTCCGGTGGAAACTGACGGATCCCTGGAAGGTTTTGAGATCGTGAAGTCAAGCTCCGGCAGCTCCGGCTCCGGAACGATACCACCGGATATAGCTACCTGTGATGATTGTCTCGATGACGTATTCGGGGATACAAGATATAGCGGTTACTGGGCCACTTCCTGTGTAAACTGCGGTCCCAGGTTCTCCGTGATCCGCGAACTTCCTTACGACCGCGGCCGTACCTCGATGGACGAGTTCCCGATGTGCGACGACTGCCGTGCGGAGTACACTGACCCAGGGGACCGTCGTTATCACGCCCAGACGATTGCCTGCCCCGAATGCGGGCCCGAGCTCTGGTTAGAAGGATCGGACGTGAAAGCAAAAAACGTGAATGATCCTATCAATGCAACCTGCCAGGAGTTAAAAAGCGGTCGAATTCTCGCTATAAAGGGGCTCGGAGGGACGCATATAGCCTGCGACGCCGGGGATAGCGAAACAGTCGATAGATTAAGGGATAATCTGGGTCGTCCCGAACAACCTTTTGCACTTATGGCAACTGAGGAGATGGTCCAGGAGAACCTGGATTATAACGAGAAGGAATTAAACCAGCTATCCGGACCACGCCGGCCCATCGTACTGCTCGAAAAGCTCGAGACGGACTGGATTTCCGGAAGAATCGCACCTGGTTTGCATAACGTCGGCGTAATGCTCCCCTACACTGCTCTTCACCATCTGGTTTTTTCAAACCTGGATTTTCCTCTGGTAATGACCAGCGCAAATTTACCCGGAGACCCCATGCTTACGGACAACGATTCCATCCGGGAAGTGCTGGAAGGGGTTGTCGACGGCTACCTCCTGCATAACCGGCAAATCGTTTCCCGGATCGACGATTCCGTGGTCCGGTTCTCCGGTGGACACAGGAAGTTCATTAGGAGATCTCGCGGATGGGTCCCTGAGCCAATCGAAGTGGAGCTCGGCGAAAAACCGATACTCGCTCTGGGGGCGGAACAGGACAACGTAATCGGTTTGTACAAACATGGAAAAGTTTACCTTTCTCAGTACCTTGGGGATACTGAGGGTCCGAAAGATCTTGAATTCCTGGAGGAGGCGCTGGACAGGTTGTTAACGCTAACGAGTACGGAAACCCCCGACAGGGTGGCCCGCGATCTCCATCCCGGTTTTTTAACCAGTGATATGGCCTCGGATATCGGCGAGGAAACGGTTTCAGTTCAGCACCACAAAGCCCATGTCGGCTCCCTGCTGGCAGAACACGGACTATCCCAAATCGTTGGAATAATCATGGACGGAGTGGGGTACGGAGAGAACGGAAATATATGGGGAAGCGAAATCATTTCACGTACAGATAGCGGTCTGACGAGACAGGGTTCGTTAACGCAGGCCTACATGCCCGGAGGGGATCTGGCAACTCGTCACCCGGCCAGGATGGCGGCGGGGATTCTTTATCCGCTCGTAGAGCGAGGTAAAATAGACGATCTGGAGGCCCTGATCCGGGACCTGGGCCTGGCTTTTCCAGGTGGTAACGAAGAACTCCGGATAACTATCCAGCAGCTGGAAAGAGGCTTAAATTCGCCGCTTACCACCAGTGCCGGTCGGTTCCTGGACGCCGTTAGCGGTTTGCTCGGAATATGTGAGAACAGAACCTTCGAAGGCGAACCCGCGATGAAGTTAGAATCAGTCGCACGAAGAGGGAATCCAGTAGAAGTTGAAACGAGATCGGTCGCAAAGGACAGTTTAACCCGACTGGATCAGTCCGATCTCTTCTATAAGTTAACCCAGCTAAAAGATAAACGGCCAATCGAAGACCTCGCTGCTACTGCCGAGGTCATGCTGGCCGAGAGCTTTGCGGACCTTGCAATTGAGGTCGGGGAAAGGGAGGGTATAGAGACAATCGGCTTTTCCGGGGGGGTTGCTTACAACGATGAAATTACCAGTGTTATTGAATCCAGGGTAAATCGAGCCGGAATGGACTTCGTAACGAACGAGGAAGTACCGGTAGGGGATGGTGGTGTAGCGCTGGGCCAGCTCTACCTGGCAGCAGAAGGAAGAGATTGGGCTTAGATTTCGGCTTCTCGAGCTTGCTTCTATTGAACTACCACTTCGTTACTTTTATAAACTATTGAATTATCTTACTGATTTGAAAATTTAATCTGGAGGATATATGCAGCTTTACTCGGAAGAGGCAACCGCGGTAATAATTTTATTTATCGCGATTCTGACTGTCGCGGTATCCGGATTTTCGCCTTTGCCATCTTTTTTTCTACTGGTAACGACCTTTATATCTCTTTTTTACCTTATCTGGTACAGGAAAACCCGTCTGGAAGATCCGGTCGACTCGATGGTTGGGTTTGCCCCCGGTCATTACCTCTTCTTATTCGCCTTTGTACTGAATGGTTCCGCGAATTTAACGATCTATCTCCTCTGGGCGATACTGGTCCTGGCCACTTTTGGTTACGACCTATTGAATAATTTATCCGTCCGAGGGACCGGTGTAAAGTTGACAAAGATGCTTCAATATTGCATCATTTGGGGCGTAATCGTATTTCTATTCCAGAGCTTAATAATCAATGGTTTAGAGTTAGGAGAAACAGGGATATTAGTTACCAGGACGGCTCTTATAATCGCTGGTACTATCTGGGTCGGAATCGGGCTATTTAGAATTAATCGAACTGATCTAGAAAGGAGGTCTTAAACCGAGATGGAAGGTGGTGCGCTGTCACTCATAATTTTGTTAGCGGTTTTTGGGGGGATTTTCTACTTCCTGCTGATTCGTCCTCAGCGTAAGAAACAACAGGAACACGAAGACCTGGTTAGCAGCCTCGAAAAAGGTGACGAGGTAATTACCGCTGGAGGCATTCATGGATCAGTAACTGAAGTCATGGATGAGGATTTGTTGATCGAAGTCGAGGACGGAACAGTTATCAAGGTCCAGCAGGACAGCATAGTTGAAACGCAATCCGACGACCAAGAACTTGAGACGGGAGAGGGAGATTAGCCATGAATCTTGGGAACATAGCTGAGAATACTTTATTGAAGGCGGGAATAATTTTACTGGTTTTTGGCTTGGCCATTTACTTTCTTTACCCGTTTTTTCCGATAGGTGACGTGGTGAACCTGGGGCTGGACCTGAAAGGTGGCACCAGGATCGTCCTGGAAGCCGAGGGTATAGAAGACATGAGCCCGGACGAGCGGGATAAAACGATCGAAAGGATAGTTACGATATTAAACAACCGGGTAAACCAGTACGGATTGACGGAACCCACTATAAGGCCTCTGGGAGACAAACGGGTGGAAGTAGAGCTACCCGGAACCACCGATCCTCAGGTGGCAAGAAGGTTGATCGGTCGAACCGCTCTGCTTGAATTTAAAAAGGTCGTGGATTCCGGTGCTCCGGGAAGTAATTTATCGCCCGAAAACCTTTCTCAAGAGGTAGTCTATGGCCGAGAGCAAGAAAACGGGGAAAGGCGACCTTACATCCTGCAAAAGGATCCCCTGATGACCGGTGGAGTACTAGATGACGCGTCGGTCAGGACTACCCAGAGTTCCGAAAACCCGATAATTGTATCGCTCCAGTTCAACCAGGAAGGAGCGCAGCAATTTGCGAACGTAATTACCAGTCTGGAGCCTAACCAGGACAGAATTGCCATAGTGCTCGACGACGTAGTCCAGTCCTCTCCTGTTATCAGCCAGGGAATCTGGGACTCCGCCAACAACACCAACTCGATCGACCAGGCAACCATTGAAGGGGACTTTAGCGCGGACGAAGCGGAAAGACTGGCAGTCGTTTTGAGAGCAGGTGCGCTTCCCGTAGAGGTCAACACAATTCAGGAGAAGACAGTTGGGCCATCTCTCGGAGAGGACGCAATTCAGGCCGGGGTAACGACGATATTGGTAGGTTTCCTTCTCGTACTCCTATTTATGCCCATAAGATACCGCTGGTTGGGCGTAATAGCCGATTTAGTCCTGATATTTAACATGCTGATAATGTTCGGTGCCCTTTCACTCTTCGAAGCAACGCTTACCCTGCCGGGAATTGCCGGTGTAATACTAACGATCGGTATTTCCGTAGACGCCAATATAATCATATTCGAGAGAATCAGGGAAGAACTGGCCAACGGAAAATCCGGAGTAGCTTCAGTCAGGGACGGGTTTAAGAAATCACTATCCACCGTAATAGACGCCAACCTGACGACTCTGGCTACGGCACTGATACTGATGTACTTTGGTACCGGGCCGGTACGAGGTTTCGCGATAACACTGACTATAGGAATAGTCGGTAGCCTCTTCTGCGCTCTATTCGTTACCAGATTTCTCCTCGAAGATACCTGGTTTAAAACCAGGATCACGAACATCAACGCTTAATAAAGCTATCTAAAGCAAGATAAACAACCCCGCCGAGAGGTGGGGTTGTTTTCATCTTACATACTTTCCCGTTGCCCCCCAATCTATTTTTGGTTCGATGCCGAACAGACCAGACCTGATTGAAATATCTCCGTGAACTATAATTATTTGATTCGGAATAGAACCATTACATCTCGCGGGATGTGTTGCCGTTGATAGAAGTAACTGTCCAGATATTTTTTTCTTTTGGTCGAAAACTTGAGGGAGACGGTAACGGGGTCACGCTAGAGTTAATGGGAGATTCTACGGTTTATGACGCTATAAGCAAATTAACCGACCTTTATCCCGGACTCTCAGGAGAGATACTGCAGGATTCCGGCGAATTGCGCAGGTTTATCCAGGTGAGACTGAACCAGGTAGGGGTGGAACACTTATCCGGACTGGAAACGGAATTGAGCGAGAAAGACGATCTGCTTATACTGCCAAAACTGGGCGGGGGCTGATTTAGGTGGCTTTTCCCTTTGCCAGCTTATGAGCCAGCCTGAGGGGTTCGGGAAGCTTGTATCGTGAATATTGCCGGGCAAGCTTACCGGCCTGTCTCAGCGATACTTTGTGTCCTACCGAAACGTAAATGGGATTTGCCCGCTCGTAAGTTTGCACTGCGAGACCCATATTTTCTCCATCTGCCTTTATTTCCCTTTGCCGGCCCAATTCCATCCCGGATTCATCAACTGAACCACAGAGTAATTTTTTGGCCACGCCGACAGTTGGTTGGTCCAGCACAACCCCTAGATGACTGGCAAGACCTGCCTTCCTCGGGTGAAGCAGGCCGTTACCATCTACGAAAATAAGGTCCGCCAGACCGGACTCGTCTCTTACTCTCTCCAGTAACTCCACCAGAAAAGGTAGTTCTCTGAAAGCCAAATACCCGGGAACGTAAGGAAACTTGACCTCGTTTTTTGCCAGGGTTTTTTCTCTGAGAACCTCCTCGTCGCTCTGACACATTTCAACGTAACTGGCAACCACACCTTCGCTCCCGTAGGAGACGTCCACACCCGCAGCCTGACTGACGGCTTGCTCCTTTCCCTCCGAAACCATCTTCGATATCTCGCCCTGAATTCTTCTCAGCTCGTCCAGAGGGGAATCAAGTTGAAATTCCTGAAACCTAAAGCTCGAAAAGTCCTTTATTTTACCGTCCTCGACGGGAATCCCGGCTTTCCTTATCTTCTCTATCTTACCTTTCTTTCCCCCACTACCGCTGTATTTGCCTACCCTGCCATCGGAATAAACCACCCGCCAGCAGGGATACTTTTCCGGACTTGAGTTATTCGCCATTATGGTCCCGACGGCACGGGCTGCACCGGCATCACCAAGGGCTACCGCTAAATCCTTGTAGGTCGTTACCTTGCCTTCCGGGATCTGCTTTAGTAGTTCCAGAACGATTCTTTTCAGGTTAGGAACTTTAGTCAGTCGAGTAACTGACATTATAAACGAGTACTTTGGCCTCCTACCCCTGACCTTTACCTTTATTGATGAGCCTGTTAAACCTATCCCGGTGAAATTTTATCGGCATCGATCCACCGTAAATAAGCTTATCGTGGAAGAACCTGTCCCTGTAGTCCCCGCCCATTTGTTGTTTTACATGGTCCTTCAACAGGTCTATCTTATGTTTGCCCAGAAGGTAACTCAACTGATACGAAGGAGTCTGGGTGTAGCGCTTGACTTCTGCTTCAGCGGATTCCTCATCCATATCCACCGTATCGGCCATGTACTCTACCCCCTGCCGATAGGAGAACTGCCCTGTGCTCAGCTTTACGTCGGCTATTATCCTTGCAGCTCGCCATCTTCT
>CAZWZR010000012.1:16728-17955 GCA_964638365.1 uncultured Thermotogae bacterium
GGCGTTTCCATTACCTCGATCTCCTCGTTTTCCGGTAGGGTCGCCAGGTTTCTATCTACCACAAATGACTTTGACTCGGAGATACTTTCCTCGTACCAGGTCAGTGCCTTGGAAAAGTCCTTCGGGGTATTGTCTTCGATCTTATCGATAGCGTCGCGCACGCTGTAGTTTTCGTTTATCCTCCTGGCGTACTTTTCCATTGAATCCCGACTTTCAGCCAGGTACTCCTTACCCAGTTCGGTAATCTCTTTAGTATCGTAACCGAGTTTCTGTTTTTCCAGAAGTTTGGAAAACAGCTCCGGACCAATCGCGAACTCTTCCCTTGCACCAGATATCTCGCCTTCGAGCCAATTCTTAAAGTCATCAAGGGCCTTCTTTGCCCCCTCTATTGCTTCTTCCGTGTCTTCTACTTCAGGCTCGGAGAGATCGCTTTCTTTCGCAACTCCCTGGATCACGTCGAATAGGCCGGGCAACCTCTCGAGAGATTCCAGGGCTATTTTAATCCACAATTTTACGGGATCCGTTACGACTCCTTTCATTTCCTCCAGGAACCGCGGTACTTCGTCTATCCTTGACTTCGCACTTCTCAACCTCTCCTCTAGAGGGGCAAAATCCCTCTTAAGTAGAGGCAAAAGGCTTGTACCAATAGCCCTGGGGCCATTGGGGTTACTTTCCCACTGCCTCAGTTTATCCAGCCTGAACAGTCTGAGGTCGAGGACGTGTTTTCCAACCTTGAGCGAATCCAGCTCATCTCCTTCCAGCTCGTCTTTTTTCAGTTCCTCCAGCTGAGATCTCCACTGGCGAAACTTCCTTATCTTTCTCTCCTGTGCTTCCCGTGTACCCTCCGGTAACTCACCGTCATACTTATGGACTCCCAGATTCGTTGCGGCAATAGGGTTTTCCTTCATACTGAAGTCGAAAACTTCCTGTCTTATCTCTCTTAATTTTTCGCTCTCTTTTTCAAAAGTCATAAGAACCTCCTAATCCAATTTACTGAACCATTCGGGTCCGTTCGATCCCGAACCAATGTTAATTACTGATCATCCCCCAGCTGAGCAAGGCGACCCCCGCAGCCAATAGTGCCAGAGCCGGAAGGTTTCCAGCCCCGGAGGCGGAAGAGATCTCCGTATCCGATCGAATCCCGGGCAAATTCCCTGCCTCCCTAGTTCCGTTTCGCAATAAATTCATATAGTAGTTCCAGTTCCACTGAGGTCCGGGGTCTCCTTT